>CANRLD010000001.1 GCA_947631375.1 uncultured Methylophaga sp.
GGCTGCAACAAGATGATCCTTCAGCAGTTGTCTGGGATGAGATCGTTGGTTATCTGGTCACCATGATTGCCGCACCGACGGGCTGGCAATGGATGGTGCTCGGATTTGTACTGTTTCGCTTGTTTGATATTTGGAAACCGTGGCCGATATCACTGGCGGATCGTAAGCTTCACGGAGGGTTTGGCACGATGGTTGACGATCTCGTCGCGGGCATATTCGCTGCGTTGGTATTGCAGCTTTGTCATTATTTGCTCTGAAACTGCCAGCAGACAGCTTCAGAGCGGTATATATCAGCTAAAAGGCAGCCCAAACTCTTGTTCAAACCGCGCCGCGAACTGCTCTGCAGTAAACTGGTGGTTTTGCGTTCCATATTGCTCAATTTTTATCGCGCCCAATAACGAGGCGATACGGCCCGTTATCTCCCAGCTTTTGCCGTGCAGAATGCCATGTAGCAGCCCAGCCCGGTAGGCATCACCACAGCCGGTTGGATCGGCTACTCTTGCGGCTTTTGCACAGGGAATATCAATACGCTTGTTGTCAGTATAAATATGCGACCCTTGGGCACCGCGGGTAATAATCAGCGCTTCAACCCGCTCGGCGATTTGTTCTGCTGTCAAACCGGTACGGTTTTCAAATAATTGCGCTTCATAATCATTCAGTGCGATATAGGTTGCCTGGCTGGCGAACTGCAACAGATCGTCGCCATTAAACATTGGCAGCCCTTGACCCGGATCAAAAATAAATGGAATGCCGGCTTCGGCAAATTGCTGGGCGTGCTGAATCATGCCGTCACGGCCATCTGGGGCAATAATGCCCAGGCGGATATTGCTGGCCTCACTGATTGCTGTTTCGTGCGCCAGATTCATCGCGCCAGGATGAAAGGCAGTGATTTGATTATCGTCAATATCCGTTGTGATATAGGCTTGCGCGGTGAAATGGTCTGCCTTGACTCGTACGTGTTGCTGGTTGATAGCAAATTTATCCATCCACGCAGCATAACTGGCAAAATCGCTGCCAACGGTTCCCATCGGCACTGGATCATCACCGAGCAGTTTCATATTAAAGGCAATATTGCCGGCGCAGCCGCCGAACTCACGGCGTAATTCCGGCACCAGAAACGACACATTCAGCATATGTACTTTATCTGGCAAAATGTGGTTTTTGAATCTGTCCGGGAACACCATGATATTGTCGTAGGCAAATGAGCCACAAATAAGAACCGACATATTGTTAAACCTCTTTTGTATGAAGCTGTTGCGTATCTGCAGTGACTGCCAATTGCCCCTGAAGAAAAGCTATCAGCTTATGGCCGACGATTTGATAGCGCCATCCTTGTGACAAGGCTAGGTTACTTTCACCGCGAACCAGTTTTTCGATCTCCTTCCTGCTGGCAACAGCAATTGGCGTGATCGATTGTTCATCACAAAATTTTCGCAGTAATGCCATTAAGGCATCAATCAGTGCTTCTTGCTGATTGCTGAGCGGATCGGGCTTGAGCAACACCGGCCAGCTTTCCGGCGGGATTTGTTTGGCGTTATTGATAACGTCAATGATAGCGCGTCCATTACGTTCAATATCACGTGCTTCAAGTCCGCGGATTTGACTGAGTTTGTCCAGTTTTTCCGGCGCAAAACGTGCCAGATCCAGCATGACTTCATCTTTGATGATCCAGCGTCTCGGGCGATCTCTGTTCATCGCAGCCTGTTCACGCCAAGCGGCGAGTTGCTGCAACACTGCCAGCTGTACGCCTTTCAGTTTTCCTGCGCCTCGAATTTTGCGCCAGATAGTTTCCGGATCGGCAACGTAGTTAGCGCTGTCGGAAAGTGCAGTGAAGTCTTCTTTCAACCACTCACTGCGCTGTTGTTTTTCTAAATCCGCCGACATCTGGTGATATAAATCGCGCAGATAACGTACATCATCGGCAGCATATTCAAGTTGTTCTTTTGTCAAAGGCCGCTGCATCCAGTCAGTGCGTGAATGTGCTTTGTCCAACTCGACTCCCAGGCGTTGTCTGACCAGATTACCGTAACCAATCTGGTCACCATCGCCAAGAAAGGTGGCGGCCAGCTGCGTATCAAACAGATTTTGTGGCAGTGCCTTTTGTAACAAGTAGAGTAATTCGAGATCCTGACGTGCAGCGTGGAAAACGAGGGTAATGTCCGGGTGATAAAGCAGATCAAGTAATGGCGTGAGATTACTGATGGCAAGAGGATCAACACAGGCGATTACATCATCGTTAGCCAGCTGTATCAGGCAGAGTTGCGGGTAATAGGTTTTTTCGCGTAGAAATTCGGTGTCGATGGCGAGCCACTTGCTATCTTGGATAGTGTTGCAAAAGTGTAATAAAGCATCGTCCGAATCAATGTACAGAACAGTCATAGTCGCCAGCTAAAAATGGGTCAGTATAACCGTTTTTTTACAGGGTGTTGTGGGCGTGTACCTGACTGATAATCTGATCTATGGCCTCAACAATAATCTCGGGTTGCTGTTGCGGGATGTCGTGGCCACTTTTATGGGCAAACATGTGGACGCTGATAGGTGAGAGTTGTGATAAATCCTGTTGCAGGGCCAACCAGGTTTTTTCTCGTTGTTGCAGGCTGGTGCCGCCGTACCATTCCGGCTTGCCGCGGCTGATGACAATCAGGGGCACTGCAGGTAATGTCGGTGCCCGATGGAGTTGGGATGCACTTTTATCCAAGGCAATAATTTCAGCTTTGGCAGCATAAAAAGCGCGTTCACTTAACGCTGCGGGCTTGTCCGTCGGACCTGCACTGTAAGCTGGTTTTGGCGAAATAATGATGGAACTGTAGCGATGATTGCTATCGGGTAATTTGATTTGAAACTGGTTGTATTGATCTTCATGAGAAGCATCGACCAATATTACCCCCGCGACTTTATCGGGATAATTGGCTGCAAATAAGCGGACGTTATAACCACCAAAAGAGTGTCCTACGAGAACAAACGGCGGCTGAAGGTTGGCTTTTTCAAGCAATATTGCCAATTCATCCGCGATTCTGGCGCTGCTGCGGGGCGAAGGCCCAAAGTCACTCCAGCCATACCCTGCGCGATCGACGACACAAATATGTGCGTTTTTGGCAACGGTCTGCTGAATGGATCGCCAGTCTGTCGAATCATCACCCAGGCCAACATCAACAATAACGGTAGGACTGCCTTCCCCCATACAGAGGATATGTAAATAATAGCCGCCGACATCAAAGCGTTTGCCAGGCATGGCGGGAAACTCTGCAGTGATGGCAGGAGAAGATGCAGCAAACAAAACCAACACCGAGAAGAGTAAGGTTTTCATTTTCATCAGCCGCTCCGCAAGGGGATTGGAGAACTAACAATAGAGAACTATTAACGACGCTAAAGTTCCGGTGCCTGAAGTGCGAGCTGTTGCAGAATATCTTGCTGCTCAAAAGGCCAGCTTAATTCACTGTTATCAGCAAAGCGTATTACCGGAATCCGGGTGCCATATTGTTCAACCAGTGCATCATCATCACCGATTTCGATGATTTCCAGTTGCACCATCAGCGCGGGAGGCAACTGCTGAATTTGCTCAACTGCAAGCTCGCACAAGTGGCAGCCAGCGGTTGAAAACATCTGTAGCATCATCATTTTTCCCGCAAACGAGGGAGCAACTCTACAAAGTTGCAGGGACGATGTCTGATATCCAGCTGATCGTGCAGAATGTCATCCCAGCCGGTTCTGCAGGCACCAGGAGAGCCAGGCAGGCAGAAAATAAATGTGCTGTTTGCCACGCCGGCTATTGCCCGGGATTGTATTGTCGATGTGCGGATAGCATCATAGGAGATTTGTCGAAACAGTTCGCCAAAACCGGTGATTTCTTTGTCGAACAGTACGCTTACGGCTTCTGGTGTGCCATCTCTGCCGGTGAGTCCAGTGCCGCCAGTGGTGATAACAACATCAATATTCTCATCGTCAATCCATTGTGAAATAACAGCGCGAATACGATAAATATTATCGGTAACGACTTGTTTGGCAGCGAGTATATGGCCAGCGCTGAGCAGTCTTTCCTGTAGGGTTCTACCAGACACATCATCCGTTTCCGTACGTGAGTCCGAAATGGTAAGCACCGCGATCCGAACAGGGACAAATTCACGTTCCATTATGCTGTCACTCAAGTAAAATAACGGTATTCAAGTATAATTCAGCTTCCTGATACGGTCTAGAATACGCCACAAAATGGAGACATTACCATGAAAAAAATCCTGCTGATTTCAGCGATTTCATCCGCAATCGTCTTGTCTGGTTGTGCGACAGATGATCCGAATATGCGTACAAAAAGAGGCGCGGCCATTGGGGCTGCGGCGGGTTCTATCATTGGCTATGCCATTGATGACGGAACCGGCGGTGTACTGGCAGGCGCGGCGGTGGGCACCTTGGCTGGTGCCGGTGTCGGACGATATATGGATAATCAGCAGCGCGAAATGAATCAAGCGCTGGCCGATGAACAGGCACGTAATGAATTGCAGATACAACAGTTACAGGATGAATCACTGAAAATTGATATTTCTAATGAAGTGTCTTTTGATTTTGACAGTGCGGCGATCAAACCGGCATTTGAGCCAACGCTGAACAAAGTTGCCGATGTGTTACAGCGTTATCCAAAAACAGTCATCCATGTGGTTGGCCACACTGACAGTCAGGGATCTGAAAGTTATAATCAGGGGCTTTCAGAGCGCAGGGCGCAAGCCGTAACCAATTATTTTTCTGCACAAGGCGTGTTACCGGCGCGACTGGTTGCCATGGGACGAGGCGAATTGGAACCGCGTGCTACGAATGATACGGAAGCCGGCCGTCAATTGAATCGCCGGGTAGAAATCATTGTTAAACCGATTGTTGAGGGACAGGAAACTGAAGCCTACCAAACGCCGTAAAGGTACGTCAGAGAGACGTCAGCCACCTTCGGCAGAACTTATTTTTGGTTTGCATGCGGTGCAGGCGGCGCTTGAGTCGCCTGTTTCGCGTGTAGCGGAAATCTGGATTGCTGATGACCGTCATGATCATCGAATAGACAGTATTTATGCGCTGGCTGAAAAGCTGGAAATACGCTTGCATAAAAGTCAGCGCCAGCAACTGGACGAGATGGTTCCGGAAAGTCGTCACCAAGGATGTATTGCGCGTTGCCATCCATTGGCAACACTGGATGAAAAGGATTTGGAGGGCCTGCTGGATAACCTGTCATCGCCGCCATTATTGCTAATTCTGGATGGCGTTCAGGATCCACATAATCTCGGAGCATGTCTGCGCACAGCTGAAGCAGCCGGTGCGCATGCGGTCATTGCTCCGAAAGATCGTGCATCAGGTTTAACGCCGACGGCAATCAAAATTTCCAGTGGTGCTGCTGAACGTTTGCCACTAATTCAGGTGACTAATCTTGCGCGAGTATTGCGTGACTTGCAGCAACGAGGCATCTGGCTGGTCGGCACTTCGGGAGACAGCGAGCAGAGTTTATATCAGACTGAGCTCACCGGTCCATTGGCAATTATACTTGGTGCAGAAGGGCAGGGGATTCGGCGGTTGACGCGGGATCACTGCGATGAGGTCGTGTATATCCCGATGCAGGGAGCAGCTGAAAGCCTTAATGTTTCTGTCGCTGCCGGTGTCTGTTTGTTTGAAGCTGACCGTCAACGCCGCTTGTGACTCCTTATCAAAATGAAGTAAAATCGCGGATTGCTTTTTAACAAGCAAAACTCCTTGCTTTCTGGACGTTCAGAAAGCTGTATAAACCGTGAGGAGCTCCAAGTTGAGACATTACGAAATCGTGTTTCTGGTCCACCCTGATCAGAGCGAACAAGTGCCCGGCATGATCGAGCGCTATACACAAACACTGACTGCCGATGGCGGTCAAGTTCATCGTCTGGAAGACTGGGGTCGTCGCCAGCTTGCTTACCCTATAAACAAGGTTCATAAAGCGCACTACGTGCTGATGAATGTTGAATGTGGTGTGGAGCAGTTGAATGAAGTGACCACTGCTTTCCGTTTCAATGATGCGGTTATTCGTCATCTTGTTGTCAATATGGATGAAGCTGTTACAGAAGCTTCGCCAATGATGCGCAAAGACGACGAAAAACCTGCTGCACAAGCCTAAATCAGGAGATACCACGATGGCACGTTTTTTCAGACGTAGAAAATTTTGTCGTTTCACTGCCGAAGGTGTGAAACAAATTGATTATAAAGATGTAAATCTGCTTAAAAACTTTATTACTGAAACAGGCAAGATCGTTCCAAGCCGTATTACTGGTACTAAAGCGCGTTACCAGCGTCAGCTGTCAACGTGTGTGAAACGTGCACGGTTTCTGGCGTTGCTGCCTTACTGTGACATGCACAAGTAAGTTTCAGTCGCTCCGTTTGTAACGTTAAAATCAAACTGACATGTTGCGTGGCATAGCTGATTTTGCAATGAAAGGCCGTTGGCAGGCAGCATTTGCTGCTGCGCTACTGTCTGTCGGTGCAATGTTGTTGCCACCACTCAACTACCTGGCGAGCGGCCTGATTGTGCTGGCGACATTACGCGTCGGACCTAAAGAAGGTCTGCGTGTTATGGTTGCAACATTTGTGGTATTTGCTGTTGCTGCTATCTTGTTGCTGGGGCAAGCCTGGGTAGGATTGGCATTGCTGATGACCAGCTGGCTGCCTGCATATTTGGTGACACTGGTTTTGGGGTATAGCCGATCTCTGGATCGAGCGCTGCTGGCCGCTGGTGGAGCAGGTATTCTGGTTGTGCTGTCAGCACATCTCTTTTTACCCAGTCCGGCATTATGGTGGCAAGGCGTGTTAACACCATTCGTCCAGTTGTTGTCAGAACAGTCCGGATGGCAATTAAGCCCGGCAGATACGCAGAACTTTCTGTTGCAACTGTCTACTTTGATGACCGGAGTGATGGCTGCAGCGGTCAGTATCAATATTATTTTAGCGATACTGATTGGTCGTGCATGGCAAGCTGCGCTATATAACCAAGGTGCGTTCGGCAACGAGTTTACTCAAATAACATTGGGTAAGACGCTGGCATTAGTGACCGCTATTTTGATGGGCTTATCGCTGACGCCGATAGCCGGATCGCTGACCATGCTGGCAGATTGTTTGCCTGTGTTGCTGGTGTTGTTTGCTATACAGGGCATTGCTGTTGCACACGCAATCGTCCGGGCAAAACAAAAAGCAGTTGCCTGGTTGGTAGTAATGTATGTGCTGATGGTATTGATGCTGCCGCAAATGTTGATTTTGATGGCGTCACTGGGCGTATTGGAACAATGGTTTAATTTTCGTAAACGCGCTATGGCGTGATGCGGTTATTTTTGTAAGCAGTCGATGACTGCGAATGAGGGTTAGAACGATGCAAGTTATTTTGCTGGAAAAAGTTCAAAAACTGGGTAACCTGGGCGATGAAGTCAGCGTAAAGTCTGGCTATGGTCGTAACTATCTGGTTCCTGCCGGTAAGGCACTACCTGCCAACAAGGCTAACAGAGAGAAATTCGAAGAGCGCCGTGCTGAGCTGGAAGCCGCGGCGGCCAAGTTACTGGCAGCTGCTCAAGAACGTGAGAAAAAACTGGTTGCTGCCGGTGATATCGAAATTATGGCGAATGCTGGGGTTGAAGGTAAATTATTCGGCTCGGTTACTGCTGCTGATATCGCGGATGCAGTAAATGCGAAAGGTGCTGATGTGGATCGCAACGAGATTCGTCTGCCAACAGGACCATTACGCCATACCGGCGAATACAACATTGATGTGCAACTGCATGCTGATGTTGTGTTCAGCCTGAAAGTAAATCTTACTTCAGAAGCTGAGCTGCAAGCGATTGCGGATGCTGAAGAAGCACGTAAGGCGCGTGAGGCTGCACGTGAAGAAGCTGAGGCGATTGCCAAGGCACAAGAACAGCAGTAAGCAAGAAACACCAAGGGACACAGTATCTGTTGTGTCCCTTGTCTCTTTTACGGGGTTCGATAGAGTAATTGAATCAACGTTTGATTAATCTGCTTGGACGATTGCTGTGGAACAGATAACTTATCCAGAAAGCTATCAAGACAGCGCGACTCAGGCTCTGAAAGTCCCGCCGCACTCAATAGAGGCCGAACAGTCGGTGCTGGGCGGGTTGATGCTCGACAATAATGCTTGGGAACAAGTGGCTGATTTGTTGGTTGAGCAGGATTTCTATCGTCACGATCACCAGCTTATTTTCCGCGGTATCGCCGAGCTGATGGAGCAATCCAATCCTGTGGATGTCATTACCTTGGCGGAATGGCACGATCAGCGCGGTGAACTGGATAAAGTTGGGGAAGTCGCTTATTTAGGCGCACTGGCCCGAAATACGCCCAGTGCCGCCAACATTACAGCTTATGCCGCTATTGTGCGCGAGCGCTCCATTCTGCGACAACTTATTAAAATCGGTAATGACATTGCCAACATGGCGTTTACGCCTGATGGTCGTAGTAGCGAAGAAATGCTGGATATGGCTGAACGTAAAGTATTTGCCATTGCCGAAAAGGGTGCCAAACGTGGCGGTGGCTTTGTTCAGGTCAAAGATGTGCTGAGCGATGTCGTTGATCGTATCGATACATTGTTTGAACAAGACAGCCCGATTACCGGCCTGCCCACTGGCTTTGCTGACTTTGATGAACAAACCTCAGGATTGCAGGCATCGGATCTGATTATTGTCGCTGGTAGACCTTCAATGGGGAAAACCACTTTTGCGATGAATATCGCTGAAAATGCCGCGATTCACAGTAAAAAACCGGTTGCTGTATTCAGTATGGAGATGCCCGCTGATTCGCTTGCCATGCGTATGTTGTCGTCGCTGGGACGTATTGATCAGCATCGGTTGCGTACTGGTCGGCTGAATGATGATGATTGGCCAAGGTTGACCTCGGCAATTGCATTATTGAATGAAGCTCCCTTGTTTATTGATGATACGCCGGCATTATCGCCGACTGAATTGCGTGCCCGTGCCAGACGTCTTAAACGTGAGCATGGCTTGAGTTTGATAGTGATTGACTACCTGCAATTGATGCAAGGCAGTGGCAAAGCAAATGAAAACCGGGCGACGGAAATTTCTGAGATTTCCCGATCGTTAAAAGCGCTGGCCAAAGAGCTTGATGTGCCATTAATCGCGCTTTCCCAGTTAAATCGCAGTCTGGAGCAACGGCCAAATAAACGACCAGTGATGTCTGATTTACGTGAGTCCGGAGCAATCGAGCAGGATGCCGACATTATCGTCTTCATCTATCGGGATGAGGTGTACAACGCGGACTCTCCTGACAAAGGCAAGGCGGAGATTATTGTCGGCAAACAGCGTAACGGTCCGATCGGAACGGTGGCGTTAACCTTCCAGGGGAAATACACGCGGTTTGAAAATTTTGCTCCAGCTTACTATCACGATTACGGTGATGACGAGCCGTGAGTCACTACCCGTTTGTCAGAATTGATCTGGCAGCACTGCAACACAACCTGCAGCAAGTACGGCGTTATGCGCCAGACAGCAAAGTGATGTCGGTTATTAAAGCCAATGCTTATGGGCATGGGGTTTTGCCGGCTGCCAAAGCGTTGCAACAGAGTGACGGCTTTGCTGTTGCAAGGTTAAGTGAAGCCTTGCTATTGCGTGAGAACGGCTATCGGCAACCCATTACAGTGTTTGAAGGTGTCAGCAGTGCTGAGCAATGGCGCCTAGCGGCAGAGCAGAACTTGATGCCGGTAGTACATCAACAGCAGCATGTTGCTGCACTGTTACAGGCAAATCTTCAACAGCCGCTGCCAATGATCTGGTTGATGCTGGAAACCGGTATGCATCGTCTAGGCTTACCCGACCAAACAGTACAACAGCTGATTACTCAGCTGAGATACCGGCAGGATGTAACGATGCAGCTGGGTTTGATGAGTCATTTTGCCAATGCGGATTTGTTTGGTGACCAGCGAAACCAGCAGCAGCTGGCAGTGATGCAGCAGCTGGCAGCATCCACTGGATTGGCTGTATGTATGGCAAACTCCGCGGCCATTATGACGCTGCCAGAATCGCATTATGACTGGGTGAGACCGGGATTGATGCTTTATGGTGTGTCACCTTTTGCCGATAAAGGTGGCGCGGAACTTGGTTTAAAACCTGTGATGCAGCTGATATCCAAGTTAATCGCGACACAACAGCTGAAAACCGGCGATGAAGTTGGCTATGGCGGGCAATGGACAGCGCGCAAACCTACCAGAATGGGCGTGGTCAGCATCGGTTATGGAGATGGATACAGTCGCCACTTATCCAATGCGGGTGAAGTGCTGATCGGTGAGCAGCGTCTGCCTGTAATTGGTCGTGTGTCAATGGATACCCTTTGTGTGGATCTTGGTAATTGCCCACAGGCGCAGCTGGATGATGAGGTTATTATCTGGGGGACAGCAGATCTGACGGTGGAATGGCTGGCAGAGAAAGCAGGCACCATTCCTTATGAGCTGTTGACCGGTGTCGCGCCCAGGGTAAACAGGGAATATCAGGATGGCTAAAGCCAAACGTGTTTATGTGTGTCGGGAGTGTGGTGCACAGACGCCGCAATGGGCGGGCCGCTGTGCTGATTGCAGCGCCTGGAACAGTCTGGAAGAATCTGTTCAGAGTAGTGCTAAACCATCGACTACGATACATAAACACACAGGTTATGCCGGTCAGCAACAAAATACCGTCCAGGCATTAAAGCAGATCACCTCAGAGCAGGCAGTGCGCTGGTCTACAGGGCTGCCTGAACTGGATCGCGTGTTGGGCGGTGGTCTGGTGACCGGTTCAGTTGTGTTGATCGGCGGTGATCCTGGCATTGGGAAGTCGACATTATTATTACAAGCCGTTGCAAGCATGGCGCAACGGAGTGGGATCAATCCACTTTATATCAGCGGTGAGGAATCGCTGCAGCAAATCAGGTTACGGGCCGAGCGTTTGCAACTGCAAGACGCATCAGTGGACTTGCTGGCGGAAACTCACGCTGAACAAATGATGTTGATAGCTCAACAACGTCAGCCGCAGGTTATGGTGATTGACTCCATACAAACGGTGTTTACTGAATTATTGCAATCAGCGCCCGGTACCGTGGCACAAGTTCGTGAAAGTGCCGCGCAGTTGGTTCGCTTTGCCAAATCCAGCGGTATCACCATGATTCTGGTTGGCCATGTGACCAAGCAGGGCGCGCTGGCTGGTCCGCGGGTACTGGAGCATATGGTTGATACTGTGCTGTATTTCGAGGGCGACAGTTCCACCCGATTCCGTATTTTACGCGCGGTGAAAAACCGCTTTGGTGCGGTCAATGAGTTGGGCGTGTTTGCGATGACCGAGCTGGGGCTAAAAGAAGTAAGCAATCCTTCAGCGATTTTTCTATCCCGGGGTGAGCAGGCGGTTCCTGGCAGCATGATTACGGTTATCCGTGAAGGCAGCAGACCGATGCTGGTTGAAGTACAGGCGCTGGTAGATGAAAGCCCATTGGGTAATCCGCGACGGGTGTCGGTCGGTTTGGAGCAAAACCGCCTGGCGATGCTGTTGGCTATATTACATCGTCATGGGGGAATTACTTGCCATGATCAGGATGTGTTTATCAATGTGGTCGGCGGCGTCAAACTAAGTGAAACAGGGGCGGACCTGGCAGTATTAACCGCGGTGATTTCCAGCCTGCGCAATAAAGCGATCCCTCAGGATTGGGTAGTATTTGGCGAGGTTGGATTAACGGGTGAGATTCGGCCGGTACAAGCCGGTGAAGAGCGTATCCGTGATGCCAGCAAACATGGGTTTAAAGTCGCATTGGTGCCGGCAGCAAATGCGCCACGTAAGACAATTGCAGGATTTAAGGTGATTGCTGTGCATCATTTGCAGCAGGCAATTGATGCGCTTAAAGAAGCCTGGTTGTAGGCAACAGCTAATCCGGCCTGTCGAGTAAGGCCGATAACTCGCGGTGTAACAAACCTTCATCAGCAAGGTTCAACTCTATCAGTCGTTTCAAATGGGTGATGCTGTCAAGATCAATCAACTGGCAATGAAAGCCGACGGTATGCCGGTTCATATGTGCGACAGTAGCTTGCATGTTAATGACAATCTGTCCGCTCTCTAGTAGCAGATCTACCTTGAAAACATCGTCAAGGTGACCGGACCAGTTATCCGGACAACGAATCAACAGGCCGTTAAGTGAGACATCAATAACCGGACAGTTGAGGTAGATATCACCCTGCTGTGCAAAAATATGTGCGTTGGCGGTAAATGGAACCCGGCTGAAAGATCGACGATTATCAGCTGAATGCGTCATCATCGGCAGCACTCCCTGTTTATATAGAGTTGATACTATCATTGTTTTATTGAAGGAGGCATAGCAATGTTGTGGGTAAAAGCGTTTCATTTGATGGCTGTTGTGACCTGGTTTGCGGCCTTGTTTTATCTGCCCCGCTTATTTGTCTACCACGCCATGTGCGACGATGCGGCCGGCAGAGAGCGGTTTAAAATCATGGAACGCAAACTGTATCGGGGAATCATGACGCCAAGTGCAGCGATGGTGTTGTTGCTTGGGATTTGGTTAATGCACTATTACTCGCTGGAACAGCTTAAAGCCATGCACTGGCTGCATGTAAAGTTGTTATTAGTGCTGTTTCTCTATGTTTATCATGGGGTGTGTGGCCGAATCGTCAAACGATTTGCGGTAGATAACAATCAGCGAAGTCATCAATTTTATCGCTGGTTTAATGAAGTGCCGGTGCTGATTTTGATTGCGGTGATCATTTTAGCCGTGGTCAAACCATTTTAAGCAACGCCCCACTGCTAAATGGGGCGTTGCCGGATGGCTTGCAGGCTTAATCGATATATTCGAATATTTTCACTACTCGCAATACGCCGTTTGTTGAGCGCGTCGCAGCCACAGCATATTCTGCCTCAGCCTGAGTCACTTTGCCCATCAGGTAGACGATGCCGCGTTCGGTCACGACTTTTACAAAAAGAGGATCAACATTTTCATCTTTTGTCATTTTGGTTTTCACTTTCGTGGTGATCCAGCTATCACTGCTGCGTGACGTTAACGCACTAGGGCCTGAAATCGCTATTTCGTTAAACACCCGGCGTACTTTAGGAATATCTTTCACTAAATTCTCGGCTTTTTGTTTGAGTGCTTCAGTAGGTGTTTCGCCAGACAACAAGAGAAAACCATTGTAGCTGGTCACATTAATGTGGCTTTGGCTGTGAATGTCTTTATCCTGAAAAAGAGCGTATTTTGCTTTTACTTCAATACTTTGGTCATCCAGAACTGCACCAGCTGTTCGTCGATCGTAAGCCACGGCTGCGGTTGTTGCTGCACCACCTACAACCGCAGCGGCACAGGCCTGCAGTAACATTACTGAGATCAGTAAAAAGACCACTCTGAATTGGTACATGATTGTATTCCTCGAATGCATGATTGATAAAAATGTCATTTAGGTTAATTGGAAAGCATCACGGATCCACACAATCTGCTCAGCTGTGATAGCAATGGCATCGAAGCGACAATTATGCTGCGATCCTGACTGCATTAAATAGTGTTGGGCGGTAGTGATGATACGTGATTGTTTGCTTTTTGTAATACTTTCCAGCGCACTGCCATGATAGGCATTACGCCGATAACGAACTTCAATAAATACCAGGGTTTGCCCATCGAGCATGATCAAATCAATTTCGCCCCGCCGACAATGATAATTACGCGTTATCAGCGTTAATCCTTGTTGTTGTAGGTAATCGCAGGCCAGTTGCTCCGCCTGCTTGCCAGACTGGAGGTGTTCAGCCATATGCTGTCACTCGGTTGTTAATGGTGCAATCAGCCCGTTGCGAATGGTCGCGATCGGCATGGAACGTTCAATTTGTCCTTGCTCATTGACGGTTAACGTACCGGTCGCACCCTCATAACGCTCATCTGCTGAGCGACTCATGGCACTTAAATGCGGAATAATGCGATACGCATCAACCCCTAAGGCCGCTAAACGCATGAACGTCCCGATGTCGCCGGTTGCTTGCCGGGAGACAGCAGTATAGGCGGGATCTTGCCCGGACTGCTCGCTGAACATCCAGGGGATATCGGTGAAAATCAGACCATTTAAATCGATATCCTGTTGTGCATTGGCTTCCCCACCGTAAGCATGCGATGTTGCCAGAATCGGTAATTGACCTGAACGATGAAAGCGTAATTGTGTAACCAGCTGTCGCGCTTTCAGTGGTCTGCCTACCACAAACAGAAAATCGACATCCTGGCGTCTTCTGGGTTCAAACTCCAGTGATTGACCTAATACCCGGCGTAGCTCCTGATAACGTTGCTTGCTTCGCTCAACGCCGAGCAGTGGTGTCAGGATATGTGAATAATCACTCTCTGATTCATCATATACCGCACGACTGACAACTTGCCCCCCGAGACGTTGCCAGTCTTCATTGAAAGCTGAGACGACGCGATCGCCCCAGCTGTTACGAGGACTTAATACGATGGCGCGTTGATATCCCTGCTGATGGGCGAACTCTGCCTGCGTCCGAGCATCATCTTCGGGCGCCAGTGCAAACTGAAAAAAGTTTGCATGGGTGTTTTCATGTGAAATACGGTTTAGTGCCAGAATCGGAATGGGCAAACTGGTTTGTGCGGCGAGCTGCTCGACAGCGGTTTTATCTAGTGGACCAATTACGATATTGGCCCCATCAGCAACAGCTTTTTCATATTGCGCCACAACGTTGCTGCTGTCTGGCGTATTCGCTGAACGGACATCATAAAACTGCAGGCGAAGATCAGAACGCGCTTGAAAATGTGCGGCGACAATGCCTTGGCGTATTGCTTGAGCTGCACTGGCCGTCGGGCCGGAGTTTGGCAATAAAACAGCAACCAGGTCCAATTGTTCCGGCAGTGCCAGAGGTGCTTTTACCAATTGTTTTAACTGCTCCGCATTTGCCGGATGGTTGGGGTAACTGTATTCCCAGTCTTCTATCGCCACTTGCATCGCTTCAGGATTATTTTCGTAGGCTTTAACTGCGTAGGCTAGGGCAAACCAGCCGCTATCTTCTGCTGGTGGCTGGCCAGGGTTAAATAAATCCAGTGACTGTGGTGTCATTTTCATTAAGGCTTGCCAGAGCGCTACGTGATTGGCTTCGCGATCTTGCTCTGGTAACAGACTGTCCAGTTTGATGTGAGCCAGTGACTTTTCCAGCCAGTTTTCGGTCAGATCATAGGCGGTAATTTGCAGTTCAATAATACGTTGGTGCTGCGCGCTGTTGGCGTTATCAAAATCGGCTTTAACCAAGTGGGCCAATGCCGTTGTGCCATTCAGATCCAGTATGGCAATTTCTGCACGTAATAAATGTGCTGTACGTTGTTCCCGAGAAGCGAGCTGTTCAATATTTGTTTCTGCAAGTAATGCCTCTGCCTGGGACAGGTTGCCCAGCTCATACTGCATCAGTGCTGCGCGGTATTGGTATGCTGCTTTGAGTGCACCTTCGGATTCGGCTGCTTGAGCAAGATATTGTTCAGCGGCCAAGGCATAGTCGCCTTGTTTTTCTGCATCGGAAACCAGAGTCGCTGTATCGGGAGCGGCCGGTCTTGTGTCCAGGGATATTGGTTGGCAGGCAGATAAGGTCAGCAGTGCCAACAATATAAACAGAGCAGAAAATCGTTGCATCATAAGCTACATCAAATGTGATTACGGAAGGTATCATCTTACCTGTTCGCGTATATTACGACCAGAATCAATCTGCAAAATCAGGATACAAACGTGAAAGATGCTACTGCTGCACTTTATATTGTGGCCACTCCTATCGGTAATCTGGCGGATATCTCTGCACGGGCGATTGAAGTCTTATCTTCGGTCGATTTGATTGCAGCTGAAGACACCCGGCACAGCAAGTTTCTGTTGCAGCATTACGCGATTTCTACGGCAACCATTTCGCTGCATGAGCACAATGAACAGCAACGTAGTGAAATGTTGTTATCGCGAATTATGCAAGGCGAGTCCATCGCGTTGATTTCCGATGCCGGTACACCGTTAATCAGTGACCCGGGCTTTCGTTTGGTCACGATGGCGCGCGAACAAGCTATTAAGGTGATTCCGATCCCAGGTGCCTGCGCGGTGATCACGGCACTGTCTGCTTCCGGTTTATCTGCCGAGCGGTTTGCTTTTGAAGGATTTCTGCCACCGAAAGCTACTGCCAGACGGCAAGTATTAGAACGCTTGCAGCATGAAACCCGGACGCTGATTTTTTATGAAAGTCCTAAACGCATTGTGGCCAGTTTGCAGGATATGCTGCTGGTGTTCGGCGGAGAACGTCGAGCCTGTCTGGCACGTGAGTTGACCAAAATGTTCGAAACATTGATAACGCTGCCCTTGGTTGAACTGGTAGAAGTAGTCAGCAATGATCCGAATCAGCAAAAAGGTGAAATCGTGTTGCTGATCGAAGGCCAAGCCAAAGTGGCTGACAGTGATGAGATGGAAGTGGAGCGGGTGTTACAGATTTTGCTGGCAGAAATGCCGCTCAAACAAGCGGCAACGCTTGCGGCTTCTATTCTCGGTATGAAGAAAAACAAAGCCTATGACATCGCGTTGAAACTTCAGCAAAAATAAAGCTGCTCCGGTAAAATGGCACCTTGAGATGGCCAGACAGTCGCGCTTGCAAAAGTGAGGAAAGTCCGGGCTCCGCAGGGTAAGGTGCCAGGTAACACCTGGGGGACGCAAGTCCACGGCCAGTGCAACAGAAAGTAAACCGCCTGACGTGTAAGTGCAGGTAAGGGTGAAAGGGTGCGGTAAGAGCGCACCGCGCTGCTGGTAACAGTAGTGGCACGGTAAACCCCACCTGGAGCAAGACCAAATAGAGGAACGAATGCTACGGCATGACATGCGACCCGCATGGTTCCCGGGTAGGTTGCTTGAGGCAGATGGTGACATCTGTCCCAGATGAATGATTGTCCACGACAGAACCCGGCTTATCGGCCATCTCACACTTTTCCCTGTCACAAATCTGTGAAAAGAATAGCCAACGCTGAAATACCTCATTTAGCTAGAATCTACTTTAACTTCCGATGCCAGTTTTTTGATAAGAAATAAGTCCTTAACCTCACCTTGATCCACTTTTGCAAAATGACGCTAAGTCATTGTCGCGAAAAGGGGATTTTCTTAATTTTGATGCTTGACTTCATTATGTCGCGCTCATATAGTGTCGAAAAGTGGGGGAAAGTGGATCGTTGTGGATCATTTGCTTTGAGGGCGAACTGTGTTTCGAGGTGTTGCAACATTTAATCTGGATGTCAAAGGACGGATGGCCATTCCAGCCAAGTTCCGTAAGCATCTTGATGTTTGTTGTGAGGGGCGACTGGTTATCACGATTGACCACTCAGATCACTGTTTGCAGCTTTACCCGTTGCCTGAATGGGAAACGGTTGAACAAAAGTTAGCTGCACTGCCGAGTCTGAATCCCCAGGTTCGCCGTTTGAAACGTATGTTGCTTGGTTATGCCACCGAGTGTGAGATGGATGGTAATGGTCGTATTTTATTACCAGCCAAACTTAGAGAATTTGCAGGTTTAGATAAAAATATCGTGATGATTGGCCAGGGGAACAAGTTTGAACTGTGGGATGAGCAAACCTGGAATACATTAATGGACGAGTGTCTACAGGAAGATTTTGACGCAATACTGCCAGCTGAACTCGAAACATTGTCGATATAAAGGCGGAGTCATGACAAACCAGCTCCCAAAACATCAACCGGTACTTCTCGAAAAAGCCGTTGAAGCGCTACATATTCAACCCGATGGAATTTATATTGATGCGACGTTTGGTCGAGGTGGCCACTCGCGTGCCATTCTTGAACAGCTTTCCGCTGCTGGGCGGTTATTAGGCCTGGATCGGGACCCGCAAGCCGTCAACGCAGGAAATGCGCTTGCAGCAACAGATCCTCGATTTGCCATTGAGCATGCTACCTTTTCACAACTCTCCTCAGTGATTCACTCTCGTCTTTGGCAAGGTAAGGTTGACGGGATTTTGATGGATATCGGGGTTTCTTCACCCCAGCTGGATGAGGCCGAACGCGGTTTTAGTTTTCAACATGATGGCCCGCTGGATATGCGGATGGATCCCACAACCGGAATGAGCGCAGCAGAGTGGTTGGCCACCGCCGAAATGGATGAAATCGCCACCGTGATTAAAACGCTGGGCGAAGAGCGCTACGGTAAACGTATTGCTGGCGCTATTGTGGAAACGCGTGAACATACATCGATCACGACGACCAGACAGCTGGCTGAATTAATCGATAAGGCCAGTCCGACCCGTGACAAGTTCAAACATCCGGCGACCCGGACCTTTCAGGCAATTCGAATTTATATCAATCGTGAACTTGAAGAATTGAGCAGCGCATTACAGCAGGCACTGGATGTCTTGTCTGTTGGTGGTCGACTGGCTGTTATCAGCTTTCATTCACTGGAAGACCGTATTGTTAAACGCTTTTTCCGCGATCAGGCAAAAGGAGATGATTTACCGGCACATTTTCCGGTTACCGCCGATCAGTTGAATCCACGTCTGCAAATTATCGGTAAAGTGATTAAGGCCGATGCTGATGAGTTAGCCGTTAATGTACGTGCACGCAGTGCCGTACTGCGAGTTGCGGAGAAGCTGGCATGAGTTGGCCGACTTTCCTCGAACATATTCGCCTCGATTTTCCCGTGTTGGTAATGGCGCTGCTGGTGCTGGTTTCATCGGTTGCCGTGGTCTATACCAAGCATGCCGGCCGCAGTGAGTTTGTTGCACAACAGCAGCTGGAAAACCGTCGTGATCAATTAAATGAAGAATGGGGCAAGTTATTGCTCGAGCAAAGTACCTGGGCCAGTCCTGCCAGAGTTGAACAGCAGTCCCGCTCGCGCCTGAATATGCAGGTTCCTGAACAATCACAGATAGTTGTGGTGAGACCATGAGAAGTCGTCGTCCACAGCGCGGGTACCGTCAAACCGGCAGCTGGCGGCTGAATCTGGTTCGGCTATCGTTTATTGTGATTGGACTAGGCTTACTGTGGCGTCTGGTCGATATTCAGGTAATCAATCCTGATTTTCTGCGTAACCAGGGGGACGCACGTCATTTACGTAATGTGCCGATTGTGGCACATCGTGGCATGATTCTGGATCGCCATGGAGAGCCGCTGGCAATCAGTACGCCGGTACATTCCGTTTGGCTGAATCCGCAGGCAACCGATCCCGAAAACCCGCAACTGGACAAACTGGCCACGATCCTGGGGTTGCAGGCCAAAACCATCCGCGAGCGCATCTATCAACATCCCAACCGGGAATTTTTGTATTTAAAACGCCGTGTTACGCCGGAAATATCAGAACAGGTCAGGCAGCTGGCTGTTCCGGGTGTGGCGTTACAGCGTGAATATAAGCGCTACTACCCGGCAGGCGAGGTTTCAGCGCATGTCGTCGGCTTTACCAATATTGATGATATTGGTCAGGAAGGTCTGGAGTTAACGTATGAGCCGTTATTAACCGGTGTGCCGGGATTGCGGCGGATGGTGCGGGACAGCCGGGGTAACTTTGTCGGCGGCGGCGAAACGATTCGTGCGGCCAAGGCTGGTGAGAATATTCAACTAAGCATTGATTTACGGTTGCAGTATCTCAGCTATAACGCGCTGAAAAATGCAGTAGAAAAACATGGCGCGAGCTCAGGTTCTGCTGTTATTTTGGATGTGCAAACCGGTGAAGTACTGGCGATGGTCAATCAGCCGGCCTTTAACCCTAATAATCGGCAGGGCGTAAGCTCAACCAATCTACGCAACCGGGCAGTGACCGATTTATTTGAGCCGGGCTCAACGGTGAAACCGTTTACTGTCGTCAGCGGCCTCAAGTCCGGTAAGTTTGACTTAGACAGCATGATAAATACCCATCCCGGCACCTTCCGGGTTAGCGGCCATAATATTCGGGATTTCCGCGATTACGGCATTATTAACTTGGCAACCTCTATTCAAAAGTCTAGCAATATTGCGGTCAGTAAAATAGCGCTGGAACTTGAGCCAGAACAGCTGTGGCAGGATTTTGCCAGCTTTGGCATGGGGACAGATAGCGGTGCGTATTTTCCCGGTGAGGCGATAGGCAGTCTGCCGGATCCACGTTCATGGCGAACACTGGACCGGGCAACGCTGGCTTACGGATACGGATTAGCCACCAATACGCTGCAACTGGCGCGTGCTTATACCATTATTGGTAATGGCGGCATTATGCGCGATGTCACCTTTATCAAGCAGGACAAGCAGCCATCAGGTCGGCGTGTGTTTTCTAACGACTTGATGCAGACCGTGCGTGACATGATGGAATTGGTCGTGCTGCCCGGTGGTACGGCACGGCGAGCAGCAGTTCCGAACTATCGCGTGGCAGCAAAGACCGGCACGGTGAAAAAAGCCACTGCCGGTGGTTATACCGACAACCAGTATGTTTCTCTGCTGGCTGGTCTGATTCCTGCCAGTAACCCCAGGCTGGCCATGGTGATAACCGTAGATAATCCAACCGGTGATGAATATTACGGCGGTGCAGTAGCCGCGCCAGTATTTGCTGATGTCATGGTGGGCGCGATGCGGCTGTTAAATATTGCGCCGGATGCCTTACCGCAAACCCAATTACAGGTAGCGCAGCAATGAGTTATCAGATGCGCCTAAGCGATTTGCTGCCACAAGCAGGGGCTGATGTTGCGTCAGATCGTGTGATTGCCGGCATGGGACTGGATAGCCGGACGGTGACGACAGGGGAGTTGTTTTTTGCCGTGGCGAATGATGACAAGATTAACGCGCAACATATTGAGCAAGCGGTTGCTGAAGGCGTCGTGGCGGTGTGTGTAGACACCAGCGCAACCCTGCCAGCGCCGCTGGTAAAACGATTGGCGGATGCCGATATTGCGCTGTTGAAACTGGAAAATCTGGCAGCTAATCTGTCACGGCTGGCGGCGGCTTTTTACCGTGAACCTTCGGCCGAGATGACTATCATGGCCATTACCGGCACCAATGGTAAAACGTCGGTCAGCCACTTTATCGCCCAGGCATTGGAAAACGCGGGGCACGCCTGCGGTGTGATTGGCACCCTGGGCAGTGGTCGTTTAGGTCAACTGAAACACAATGGCATGACCACACCGGACCCTGTCAGCTTGCAGGCCATGCTCGCGACAATGCGTGATACAGGCATAAAGTATGTTGCTCTGGAGGCCTCTTCTCATGCACTGCAGCAAGGCCGGCTGAACAGTGTCGCTATTGACTACGCATTATTTACCAACTTAAGTCGGGACCATCTGGACTACCACCAAAGCATGGCAGAGTACGCCGCAGCTAAACAACGGTTATTTCATTTTGAATCATTGCAGGCAGTGGTGATCAATATCGATGACGCGTTTGGTCGTGAATTGGTGCCATTGCTGGAAAAAAAGCAGCTGAAAACACTGAAATACAGCTGCCAGCAGCTTGGGGCAGAGCTGTCTGCATCACAAATCCAGGCGAATCCGCGTGGCTTGCAGTTTGACTTGAGGGGATTGCAACACACTCACCCCATCAGCAGCCGACTGCTAGGCCGTTTTAATGTTGAAAATATGCTGGCAACAGCGGCGATGCTGACATTGCTCGGTTGGTCTGAATCTCTAGTGGCACAAAGTCTTGGGCAGCTCAACAGTGTTGATGGCCGCATGCAGCTGTTGGCGTATGACGCGCCGCCTTCTGTGGTAATTGATTTTGCCCATACCCCCGATGCATTACAAAAAGCCTTGCAAGGAATGCGGCAACATTTGAATGACGCTTCGCAGCTGTGGTGTGTATTTGGTTGTGGCGGTGAGCGCGATACGGGAAAACGGCCGCTGATGGGCAAAATCGCTAGCGAGCTGGCCGACCAGGTTGTGGTGACTGAAGATAATCCGCGTGGCGAGGACAGCAAGCAGATCATTGAGCAAATCCTTGCCGGTTGTCGGCTGGATGCGCAGCTTTATATTGAAGCGGATCGACAGCAGGCAATTGAACATGCAGTGATGACGGCTTCCTTGCAGGATATGGTGCTGATTGCCGGTAAGGGGCACGAACAATATCAGGACAAACGTGGCATAAAAATGCCGTTTAACGACTATGAGATCGCCATGCAAGCCATACAAAAACGCTATTCAGAAACTGAGGTAACGCTATGACATGGAATATTCGCCTGGCTGATATTGCAAGCTGGTTATCCGTGCCATTTACTGACAGCGATGCCTTGGTAACCGGCAGTAAAATAGACAGTCGCCTGCTGCAGGCAGGCGATTTGTTCATTGCGCTTCCCGGACAGCAAACGGATGGGCATGACTACCTTGAGCAAGCCAGACAGGCCGGCGCTGCAGGGGCGTTGGTCAGTCGCCGGGTATCAAGCGAACTCCCGCAGATTGTGGTTGATGATGTGGTCAGCGCCTATGCTGAAATTGCCACTCAGTGGCGTAAACACAGCCACGCAAAAATAATTGCCATTACCGGCAGCAATGGAAAAACCACGCTGAAAGAAATGATTGCAGCCATTTTGTCACACGCTGGAACGGTGCTGGCAACAGAAGGCAATTTGAATAATGAGTTGGGCGTCCCGCTGACCTTGACACGGCTTAATCAGACACATGATTACGCCGTCATTGAAATGGGAGCTAACCATCCTGGTGAAATTGCCCAGCTAACGGCAATGGCTGAGCCGGATGTTGCTGTTATCAATAATATTGGCCCCGCCCATCTTGAAGGTTTTGGTTCGTTGCAAGGGGTTGCCGAAGCAAAAGGTGAAATCTTTAGCGGACTTAAAGCAGGTGGTGTCGGCGTCATTAACTCGGATATGGGGTATGACAAGCTATGGCAGCAAAGCCTTAATGCTCATCGGGTGCTGCGTTTCGGTTTGCAACTGCCTGCAGATATCACCGCCTTGGACTTGCAGCCAGCGGTAACCGGTAGTCAGTTTATGGTGAGGCTGGATGACGTTTGTCATTATATTTCGTTGCCATTACCAGGGATTCATAACGTCAGCAATGCATTGGCTGCCATTGCAGTTTGTTCGGCGCTGGATATTAAACCGGAAGCTATCGTAAAAGGGCTGGCCAGCATGAAAGCCGTAGCGCATCGCCTGCAATTACGTCCGGCAATCAATCAATCTTTACTTATTGATGACACTTATAACGCGAATCCCGGCTCTTTCCGGCAGGCGTTGCAGACATTGATGCAATTTCCGGGACAGCGCTGGCTGGTATTAGGCGATTTTGGTGAGTTGGGCGCTGAAGCTGCGATTATTCATCAGCATTTGGGCCGCGATGCCAAAGCAGCTGGTGTAGAACGGCTGTTGAGTATTGGTCAGCAAAGTCAGCTGGCAGCCATTGCGTTTGGGGAAAACGCACAACATTTTCATGACCTGGGTGAACTGGAAGCCGAGTTGAAAAAAACCTTGGCGGCGGATGTTGTTTTTCTGCTCAAAGGCTCACGGTTTATGGCGCTGGATCAATTGGCGGATCTGTTAGCAGTGGAGGAGAAAGCTGATGCTGTTGTTGCTGACTGAGTATCTGAGCCAGTTTTATACCGGATTTGGTGTTTTCCAATACCTGACATTACGCGCCATTTTGGGGGTAATGACCGCACTGGGAATTGCGCTGATTGTTGGCCCAACGATGATCCGTCATCTCAGTTTTCGACAAATTGGCCAGGTGGTCAGAAACGATGGGCCAGAATCGCATTTCAGCAAAACCGGCACACCGACCATGGGCGGCGCGTTAATTCTGGTCGCCATTACGGTAAGTACTTTGTTGTGGGCAGACCTGAGCAACCGTTATGTCTGGGTTGTGCTGTTGGTGACTCTGTTGTTTGGTCTGATTGGCTTTGTTGATGACTATATAAAGCTGGTCAGACAAGATCCAAAAGGTCTGCTGAGTAGATACAAATATTTCTGGCAATCAGTAATTGGGCTGGGAGCGGCGATCTTTTTATATATGACCGTCCAAACGCCAGCAGAAACCCAATTAATTGTGCCGTTTTTCAAGGATATCGTTATTCCATTAGGCGGCTGGTATTTGCTGGTGACTTATCTGGTGATTGTCGGCAGCAGTAATGCGGTGAATCTGACCGATGGGCTCGATGGTCTGGCCATTATGCCAACGGTGATGGTCGCAGCGGCGTTAGGACTGTTCAGTTATGTGACCGGCCACTTTGAATTTGCTCGTTACTTACAGATCCCACATATCCCTGCAGCCGGAGAGCTGATTGTGTTCTGTGCAGCACTGGTGGGAGCAGGACTTGGCTTTCTTTGGTTTAACACCTATCCCGCACAAGTATTTATGGGCGATGTAGGCGCACTGGCGCTGGGAGCTGCACTGGGAACGGTAGCCGTGCTGGCAAGGCAGGAATTGGTATTAGTGATCATGGGCGGGGTATTTGTCATTGAAACCCTGTCGGTGATGATTCAGGTTGCGTCGTACAAGTTACGTGGCAAACGGGTATTTTTGATGGCGCCTATTCATCACCATTATGAGTTAAAAGGCTGGCCCGAACCACGAATCATCGTTCGCTTTTGGATTATCACGGTATTTCTAGTTTTGATTGGTTTAGCGACGTTGAAAATACGATGACGACTGAATTAAACCAACATAGCTCACACTACAGCCTGATCATCGGTCTGGGACAGACCGGTTTGTCATGCGCTAGATTTCTGTTGCAGCAAGGTAATGCCGTTGCGGTGATTGACAGCAGCAATCAGCCAGCCTGTTTGGATGCACTGCAGAAAGACTATCCCGAAGTGGTGGTAAAAACAGGCGGCATTCCAGTTGACTGGTTAATGCGTGCCGACAGTATCATATTGAGTCCGGGAGTCGATCCGCGTTTAACGCAAATACAGCAGGCCGCCGCAGCGGGTATTGAAATTGTCGGTGATATTGAGCTGTTTGCGCGTTATGCCAATGCGCCAATTATTGCGATTACAGGCTCAAATGGTAAAAGCACGGTGACTACGTTGGTTGGCTTAATGGCTCGAATGGCTGACAAAGTGGTCGCTATCGGAGGTAATCTCGGCACACCGGCGCTGGACTTATTAGCCAACGATCCGGCACCTGACTTTTATATTCTGGAACTGTCCAGTTTTCAGCTGGAAACAGTCGAATCCTTGAATGCTTTTGCTGCCGTTATTCTCAATGTCAGTCCTGATCACCTGGATCGCTATGATTCGGTTGAAGACTATCAACAGGTAAAGCAAAAGGTTTATCGGGGTAATGGTGTCATGGTGATTAACCGTGATGATCCCATTATTTCTGCAATGGCTTATGAAAACCGCAATCAGCTGGGTTTCAGCTTGCATCCGTCACAAGGTTTTGAATTTGGCTTGTTAAAACAGCGTGGACATCTCTGGCTTGCTGAGGGAGAGACGCCGTTAATGCTGGTCAGCGAAATGAAAATTACCGGTAAACATAATATCGCCAATGCCTTGGCTGCTCTGGCATTGGGCTCTGTTATGGGATTGCCGATGGATGTCATGTTAAGAGCGCTGCGAGAGTTTAAAGGGTTGCCACATCGCTGTCGGTTTGTCCGGGAATTACATAATGTGCGCTGGTTTAATGACTCAAAAGCGACCAATGTCGGTGCCTGTATTGCGGCAATTAATGGGCTGGCAGAGCAGGGCAGTATCGTATTGATTGCTGGCGGTGTTGGCAAAGGCCAGGACTTTTCGCCATTAATGCCGGTATTAGCGGAGTTTGTCAGTACAGTCGTCTTGATCGGTCAGGCCGCCGAAGAAATTTCCCGTCATGTCCCGGAGACTGTTCAGTTGCATTTTGCTGCGGATATCAAAGCTGCGGTGCGGCTGGCGAATAATGTTGCCACATCTGGCCAGCAGGTTTTGCTGTCACCGGCCTGTGCCAGTTTTGATCAGTTCACCAGTTATGCGGATCGCGGCGAGCGTTTTGAGCAGGCGGTAAGGGAGTTGCCGGTATGAGCCGTGTGAGCACCCACTTTGATTCAAAGTTATTAATGTCAACGCTGGCATTATTGATGATAGGGTTGATTATGGTGTGTTCAGCCTCAATCACGATTGCTGAAAATACCACTGACCAGCCGTTATATTTTTTTATACGCCAGCTGGTGTTTGCGTTAACCGGCTTGTTCCTCGCCTGGTGCGTGATGTCAGTGCGCCTATCTTATTGGCAGCAGTTGGCACCGGTGTTGCTGATGGCTGGGGTAGTGCTGCTCACATTAGTCCTGATACCGGGCGTTGGCCGCGAAGTGAATGGTAGCTCACGCTGGTTACCGCTGGGGCCGGTTAATCTGCAAGTCGCTGAACTTATCAAATTATTTGCCATTATCTATGTGGCAGATTACCTGCAACGGCATCATGGGCAACTAAACGAATCATTAATCAGAGTGCTATCGCCGTTATTGTTGCTGAGTGTTGCCGCTGTATTGTTGCTGTTACAACCAGATATGGGATCGATTGTGGTGATCTTGTCCACAGTGCTGGTGATGTTATTCCTCGGTGGCGCCAGACTGGATGTGTTTGTCGGCTTGATAGCGATTCTGGGCGGCCTGTTCGCGATGATGGTGTGGTTGGCACCTTACCGGCTGCAACGACTACAAAGTTTTATGGATCCGTGGGCTGATCCGTTTGGTAGCGGTTTCCAGCTGACTCAGGCACTGATCGCTTTTGGTCGCGGTGACTGGCTGGGCGTTGGGCTGGGCAGCAGTATGCAGAAACTGTTCTATTTACCTGAAGCACACACTGACTTTCTGTTTTCAATTCTGGCGGAAGAGCTTGGGCTGATCGGCGCAATCGCGGTAATTGCCCTGTTTTTACTGATGATATGGCGGGCGCTGGCGATCGGACGTGCCGCTGAGGAGGCAGGTCAATTATTTGGTGCGCAAATCGCGTATGGCGTTGCGGTGTGGCTGGGTTTACAGGCCTGCGTCAATATTGGCGTCAACATGGGGGTGCTGCCTACCAAAGGGCTGACATTACCGTTAATGAGTTACGGTGGCAGCAGCCTAGTGATTGTGTGTGTGGCAATCGGCTTACTGCTGCGTGTTGATCTGGAAACACGGCAGCCGGAAAAAGCATCAGCGAGGGTCAGACGATGACACGGGTTCTGATCATGGCTGGTGGTACTGGCGGACATGTATTTCCAGCATTGGCGGTTGCTGAAGTATTACGGTCGCGCGAAGTGGAAGTTGAATGGATTGGAACGGAGCGAGGCATTGAAGCGCGTCTGGTTCCGGCGGCGTTATTTAAACTCAATCTGATTCCGATAAAAGGCCTGCGTGGTAACGGCGTATTGGGCTGGCTGGCTGCCCCCTTCAGAATCCTGCGTGCAGTGCGGGCATCACGAGCAGTGATTAAACGATTTAATCCTGATGTGGTGTTAGGGCTGGGCGGTTTTGCTTCCGGTCCTGGTGGGCTTGCTGCCTGGCTGTCGGGTAAGCCACTGTTAATTCATGAGCAAAATGCCATTGCCGGAATGACTAATCGCTTATTAGCAAAAATAGCCAAACAGGTACTACAGGGATTTGAAGGAAGCTTTAATCGCTCAGCAAAAAATCGTTGGGTTGGTAATCCGGTTCGGCTGCAAATTGAACAATTACCGTCTCCCCAACAGCGCTATGCCAACCGGAAGCAGCAGCCGATAAAGTTATTGATATTAGGTGGCAGTCTGGGAGCGAAAAGTCTCAATCAGGTTGTGCCGCAAGCCTTGGCATTACTGCAAAAGCAGCAGCAAATTGAAGTCGTTCATCAATGTGGAGACAAGCATCTTGCCGCTTGTCAGCAAGCTTATGAACAGGCAGGCGTCAAAGGCAACGTCACAGCATTTATTGATGATATGGCAAGCGCTTATGCAGCAGCTGATTTGGTTATTTGCCGAGCGGGGGCGCTCACTGTTGCCGAAGTTGCGGCGGCAGGTGTTGCAGCGGTTTTCATCCCGTATCCGTATGCGGTAGATGATCATCAAACACACAATGCACAGGCGTTAAAACAGGTCGGCGCGGCAATAATCATTGCTGACGCGGCATTGGATATAAACAGCCTGACGGCGGCTTTATTGCCGCTACTGAACAACCGTCAACAATTGGAACACATGGCAATACAAGCAAGAACCCTGTCAAAACCAGGAACTGCAGCGCAGATAGCCGATATCTGCCAGGAGTGGGCACATGGCTAAATTAACATCAGCGATGCAAAGCCGGGTGAAACATATCCATTTTATCGGCATTGGCGGTGTCGGTATGGGTGGGATAGCCGAAGTATTACTGAATCTCGGCTATCGGGTCAGTGGATCCGATCTGCAGGAAAACAGTTTGATTCACCACCTGCGCCGACTGGGGGCCACGATCATGATTGGCCATCATGCCGACCATCTGCAGACTGCCGATGTGGTAGTGGTGACGACTGCGGTAAGTGCCGACAATATCGAGCTGGTCGCAGCACGTGAGCAGCGTATTCCAGTGGTACCAAGAGCAGAAATGTTGGCCGAGCTGATGCGTTTCAGCTACGGCATTGCGGTAGCGGGTACGCATGGTAAAACCACTACAACCAGTCTGACCGCAGCGTTGCTGAGCGAAGGTGAGCTTGATCCCACTTTTGTGATTGGTGGACGTTTGAACAGTGCCGGAACGAACGCTCGTCTCGGTACAGGACGGTACTTAATCGCGGAAGCAGATGAAAGTGACGCCTCGTTTTTATATTTGCAACCGATGATTGCTGTGGTAACTAACATTGATGACGACCATATGGCAACGTATGAAGGCGACTTTGAAAAGCTCAAGGCGACCTTCCTGGAGTTTTTACACCATCTGCCTTTCTATGGTCTCGCTGTGTTGTGTATTGATGATGAGGTGGTTGACAGTATCCTTCCGGAAATCACGCGTCCTGTTACGACGTATGGTGAAGATGCACGTGCCGATTTTCGCATCAGCGATATTAAACAGTTTCAGGGGCAAAGCGAGTTTACCGTCAGTGAAACCGGCAGCGGTCTGCAATACCGTATTCGGCTGAACATGCCGGGACTGCACAACGTGCTGAATGCGACAGCAGGATTAGCGATCGCCCGTAGTCTTGGTGTTGACGTTGCTGTCTGTCAGCGCGCTCTGTTGAAGTTTGATGGGGTTGGCCGACGTTTCAATATACTCGGCGAAAAACAGATAGCAGATGGCAATGTCCTGCTGATTGATGACTATGGCCATCATCCAACAGAAATTGCGGCAACCATTGCTGCCTGTCGTGGTGGTTGGGCTGATCGTCGATTGGTGGTGATTTTTCAGCCCCATCGCTATACACGGACTCGCGACTTATTCGATGATTTCGCCCGGGTGCTGTCAATGGTCGATGTGCTGATTGTGTTGGAAGTGTATCCCGCAGGCGAAACTAAAATTCCTGGTGCAGATGCTCGTAGCCTGTGCCGGGCGATACGCTTACGAGGCCAGGTTGAGCCGGTGTTGGCTGAGGACACACAAGCCTTATTCTCGGTGCTGCCCGGATTGCTGCAGGATAAGGATCTGTTGCTTACGTTGGGGGCCGGTGATGTCGGGACCATTGCCAAAACCCTGGAACAACAACTTGAGGAGCTTTGCTGAGATGGCTTCCATGTTTACAGCCTTGCAAGGCAAACTGAAAACCAATGAGCCTTTGTCGCGGCATACCTCTTGGCGGGTTGGTGGTATTGCCCAGCGCTTTTATCAGCCAAAAGATAAATACGATCTGGCGGCTTTTTTACAGCAGCTACCGGTGAGTGAGTCTCTGTTATGGCTGGGATTGGGCAGCAATTTATTGATTCGTGATGGTGGTTTCCCCGGTACGGTCATTAGTATGGCCGGCACCTTGCAGTCGTTTGAGATTGTAGAACAAAGCATTACAGCCGAAGTAGGTGTTTACTGCAGCAGAATTGCCAGACAAGCTGCGAAACATGGTTTGAGTGGTGCGGCATTTCTGGCAGGTATTCCAGGTACCTTTGGTGGTGCACTGGCGATGAATGCCGGGGCGCACGGTGCAGAGACTTGGCAATGGGTAACAGATGTCACAACGGTGACTCGCCAAGGGAAGTTGGTGCAGCGTCCGGCAAGTGATTTTGTCGTCAATTATCGGCATGTTGAATTGCCGGAGAATGAATGGTTTGTTTCTGCAACACTGAGGTTAAATAAGGGTGATGCGGCGGCAGAAACGACTTTGTTGAAACAGTTATTGAAAAAACGCAATGACAGTCAGCCAATTAACCAGCCGTGTGCCGGCTCTGTATTTCGTAATCCTCAAGGTGACTTCGCTGGTCGGCTGATCGAGCTATGCGGCTTAAAGGGAACCCGTATCGGTGGTGCCAGCGTTTCCTTGAAACATGCCAACTTTATTGTCAACGACGGTACGGCCAGTGCCGCCGATATTGAGGCACTTATCGTGTTGATTCAACAACGTGTTGAGGCTGAAACCGGTGTGAGATTGACGCCTGAAGTCCATATTGTCGGAGAGCATGCATGAATACAGTAAATGTTGATCCGCAGCTGTTTGGTCGGGTTGCCGTGTTGATGGGCGGATACTCAGCTGAGCGGGAGATTTCATTAAAAAGTGGCCGTGCGGTAATGGCAGCGATGCGTGCGCTGGATATTGATGCAATAGAGATTGACGTCGATAACAACGTTAGTGAGCGTTTACGTCGCGGCAGTTTTGACCGTGCTTTTATCGTGCTGCATGGCCGTGGCGGTGAGGACGGTGAAATTCAAGGGGTACTGCAGTCACTGCATATTCCTTATACCGGGAGCGGGATCAGCGGCGCGGTATTGTCGATGAACAAGCGGATCAGTAAACAGATTTGGCAGAGCCAGGGATTACCCACTCCTGAATATCTGCGTCTGGATCGGCACAGCAAGGTACAGGGAGTTATTGAAAAATTAGGTCTGCCGCTTGTGATAAAGCCAGTTAATGAAGGCTCCAGCATTGGCATGAGCAAGGTGACTTCCGAGGAATCGCTGCAGCAGGCCATTCAATTGGCCTTTGAATATGACAGTGAGGTCATTGCTGAGCAGTGGATACAAGGCGCTGAATACACGGTAAGCATTTTGAACGGCACAGCCTTGCCAGTGATTCGTCTAAAAACGCCCAGAGAGTTTTATGACTTTGAAGCGAAATATCTGGCGAATTCCACGGAATACTTATGTCCTTGTGACCTCACTGAGGAAGATGAGCTGCGTTGTCAGCAGCTGGCCTTAACCGCATTTGATGCTCTCAATATGACTGGCTGGGGACGCATCGACATCATGGCGGATGAACAGGGTCGTTTTTACTTGCTGGAAGCCAATAGCGTGCCCGGCATGACCGATCACAGTCTGGTGCCGATGGCCGCAAAACAGGCGGGGATAAGTTTTGAAGAATTAGTCAGCCGGATTTTGCAAGGCACCTTGGAGGAGACACGTTGATGGCTGTCAAAAGACGTCCAGCGGTTGGTGCAAGCCGTATCCGTACCGTGAAACCTCGCGAGCAGGTGAACTGGCCAGTCCTGTTACGCAATCTGGGCACCTTGCTGGTTTTATTGATACTGGTGATGGGCACGTTGCATTTACGAAAGGCCGATACGCTGCCGATTCTGCATGTCACGGTTGAAGGCGAGCTGGTCAATACTGAAAAGCAGGCGTTGATCGAGGCGGTGACGCCTTATGTAACAGGTAGCTTTCTGGATGTGGATGTAACCGGTATTCGCCAAGCCGGCGAGGCATTGCCCTGGGTGTCACAGATTCAGGTCAGACGGGTCTGGCCGGACACTTTGCATTTGATGGTCAGTGAGCATCAGGCGATTGCGCGTTGGAACGAAGATGGTCTGGTTAACACCCGGGGCGAGGTTTTTTACCCCGAATCGATAAATATGTCGGCAGGATTGATTCGTCTATTCGGTCCTGAGGGCAGCAGCAAATTGATGGCAAAGCAATTGGTCACCATTCAACAGACTGTCGGTAAGCTGGATTTGAGAGTGAAAAGTTTAACTATGGATGAGCGACGTTCATGGCGGGTGGAATTTACCGATGAGATGCAGCTGCAACTTGGCCGCGCTGACAGTAAGCGGCGGCTGGAGCGATTTATCCGGGTCTTTGAAGGGCCGCTTGCTTTGTATCGCGAGCAAATAAAAGTTGTTGATATGCGCTACACCAACGGCCTGGCCGTCGTGTGGAAAAGCGGTCTGCAACCTGATTTTAATGGAATTGTGTAATGTCGAAACGAATTGAAAGAGAGCTGATTGTTGGATTGGATATTGGCACCTCCAAGGTGGTAGCAATCGTTGCGGCACCGGTTCTGGATGCTGGTCCCAATGATAACAAACTGGAGATTATCGGTATCGGTTCACATCCCGCCAAAGGCATGAAAAAAGGGGTGGTGGTCAATATTGAATCTACCGTGCAATCCATTCAGCGTGCAGTAGAAGAAGCCGAATTGATGGCTGGATGTCAGATCCACTCTGTTTTTGCCGGCATTGCTGGCAGCCATATCCGCAGTCTTAACTCACACGGCACGGTCGCGATTAGAGATAAGGAAGTGACACAGGGCGATGTCGATCGCGTGCTGGATGCTGCGCGTGCCGTGCATTTTCCGGGTGATCAGCAATTACTACATGTGTTGCCGCAGGAATACATTATTGATAATCAGGAAGGTATCCGCGAGCCAATCGGTATGTCGGGTGTACGCCTGGAAGCCAAGGTACATTTGATTACCGGGGCAGTCAGCGCCGCGCAGAACATTACTAAATGTATTGAACGCTGCGGGCTGGTGGTTGACGGCATTATTCTTGAACAGATGGCTTCGAGTTATTCCGTGCTGGAACAGGACGAAAAAGAGCTTGGGGTATGTCTGGTGGATATTGGGGGCGGTACAACCGATATCGCGGTGTTTGTTGATGGCGCTATTCGCCATACCGCAGTGATACCTATCGCGGGCGATCAGGTCACTAACGATATTGCCGTCGCGCTGAGAACGCCTACTCAATACGCGGAAGAAATCAAAATCAAATATGCCTGTGCGTTGACACAGCTGGCACGGGAAGACGAAACCATCGAAGTACCAAGTGTTGGTGACAGACCATCACGCCAACTGGCCAGACAAACGTTGGCGGAAGTGGTTGAACCGCGCTATGAGGAATTATTACTGCTGGTGCAGGCGGAACTCCGCCGTAGCGGTTTTGAGGAAATGATGGCGGCAGGCGTCGTTCTGACCGGCGGCAGCGCAAAAATGGAAGGCGCAATCGAATTAGCAGAGGAAGTTTTCCATCTGCCTGTTCGCTTGGGTGTGCCACAACATGTTGGTGGTTTGGTGGATGTGGTGCGCAACCCAATTCATGCCACTGGCGTGGGTTTATTACTGTTTGGCAATGAGCAAGTTGGGACCGGACACAGTGACTCTGTGATTTCGGAAGGGTTCAAAGGAATGCTTACCAGAATGAAAAGTTGGTTTCAGGGCAATTTCTGAGTAAGTGATGTAAGTAAATTGAAAGAGGGGAGAAGAGACATGACATTTGAATTAATTGATACTTATACAGCGAACGCGGTTATCAAAGTTATCGGTGTTGGTGGCGGTGGTGGCAATGCGTTGGAGCACATGGTGGCCAATAAAATCGAAGGTGTTGATTTTATTTGCGCCAATACCGATGCACAGGCGCTACGCAAAAGTAATGCGGCAACGCATCTACAACTAGGCACAGATATCACTAAAGGGCTCGGTGCAGGCGCGAACCCAGACGTAGGCCGTCAGGCAGCACTGGAAGACCGGGAACGTATCATGGAAGTAATTGATGGTTCGGATATGGTATTCATCACGGCGGGCATGGGCGGTGGAACCGGTACTGGTGCAGCACCAGTGGTTGCACAAGTTGCTAAGGAAATGGGCATATTGACCGTGGCTGTTGTTACCAAGCCTTTTCCATTTGAAGGTGGGAAACGCCTGAAAGTCGCTACTGCCGGGATTGAGGAACTGGGACAGCATGTTGATTCATTAATCACCATTCCTAATGAAAAATTACTGAAAGTATTGGGCAAGGAAATGAGCTTGCTGAATGCATTTAAGGCAGCGAACGATGTACTGTTAGGCGCCGTGCAGGGAATTGCTGAGCTGATTACCCGTGAAGGTATGATCAACGTTGACTTTGCTGACGTGCGTACCGTTATGTCGGAAATGGGTATGGCGATGATGGGAACCGGACGTGCTTCTGGTGAAAATCGTGCTGCAGAAGCAGCAAGACTGGCCGTTTCAAGCCCACTGCTGGAAGATGTGGATTTGGCAGGTGCGCGGGGTGTGCTGGTTAATATTACTGCCGGTCTGGACATGAGCATTGGTGAGTTCGAAGAAGTCGGTAACACAATTAAGGAATTTGCTTCTGATGACGCTACCGTCGTTGTCGGTACAGTGATTGATCCGGATGTAACAGATGAATTGCGGGTCACCGTGGTTGCCACTGGTCTTGGCGCTGCAAGAGCTGCAATTGCCAGTAAACCGGCCGAATCAACTGCGCCGCAAATTGAAATTGTCAAAAAGCCAATCGACATTGACTACGATGAACCAACAGTTATACGCAATGGTCGTAGCAATGAGCATAAGCAGGTGGCAAATGGCGATGTCAATATGGACTATCTGGATATTCCAGCATTTCTGCGCAGACAAGCCGACTAGGTTATATCAAATGGTGAATTAATATAAGCCTATGATATTATTTCACGATTATTACATGATGAAGGGGGTAGCACCTTGATTAAGCAGCGAACATTGAAAAATGTGATTCGTGCCACGGGTGTGGGATTACACAGCGGTGAGATGGTTTATTTAACCTTGCGTCCGGCCGCCCCCGACACTGGCATAATCTTCCGCCGGGTTGACCTGGATCCTGTTGTTGAAATTGAAGCCAAAGCTGAAAATGTGGGTGAAACAGCCCTGTCAACCACATTAATTCAAAATGGACATCGGGTTTCAACGGTTGAGCATTTATTGTCAGCCTTTGCGGGATTGGGGATCGACAATGCCTATATTGATCTGAATGCAGCAGAAGTCCCCATTATGGACGGCAGTGCCGGCCCGTTTGTATTTTTGGTGCAATCAGCCGGAATTGAAGAGCAGCCTGCGGCGAAAAAATTTATCCGTATCAAGAAACCGGTTTTGCTGGAAGATGGCGATAAATGGGCGAAGTTTGAGCCGTTTGAAGGCTTTAAAGTGTCGTTTACCATTGATTTTGAGCATCCAGCATTTAGCGGTCGACCACAACAAGTGGATGTTGATTTCTCCTCCACATCCTTTGTACGTGAAGTCAGCCGTGCCAGAACATTCGGTTTTATGAAAGATATTGAAAAACTGCGTGAAATGAATCTGGCCTTAGGCGGCAGCATGGATAATGCTATTGTCGTGGATGACTTTCGTGTCTTGAATGAAGACGGTCTGCGCTATGAAGATGAGTTTGTGCGCCATAAGGTTCTCGATGCTATAGGCGATTTGTATTTATTGGGTCACAGCCTCATAGGCGCATTTGTGGGACATAAATCCGGCCATGAAGTTAACAATCGCTTGTTACGGAAACTGCTGGCACAGGAAGATTGCTGGGAATTGGTGACTTTTGAAAAAGATGCGGACGCGCCGATTGTGTTCAGTCGACCCGCTGCATCCATTGTCAGTTAGCGGGCACCTTTGATGCGTTGACCTCGCCTGGCGAGTTTATGCAGCGCTGTTTTGAGTTGACCATCGTCTAATCCGGCGGCGGTCTGCGCAATCAGCGCTGCATTGCTATCTGACATATTCAGCGTGTTGGTGTTGGCCGATGGCTGGCGGCGATAATCAGGTTTTACTTTCACCTCGACTCTATCAACAGGTGCTATCAGTTGGCTGGAAAAGGTCTTGATCAGAGTGGCCGAATGAAAACGCAATAAACTCGCAATTGCCGCATTTTCTGTATGAATAATGAGCTTATTGTTTTGCATATTCGCCAATTGGCACCGCCCGGCGAGTTGCGAAGGTAAAATTTCTTGCAGAATGATGTTAAGCTGGGCTAATTTTTTGGCGCGCTTCGCAATTTGCTGCAATTGCTGACTTGTCTGGCAAATAGATGATAAGCGAAGCGGTTTATTAGACATGTCTCAATCCGGGACGAGGATGATTATGCAGATTATCATAATATCTGCCGACAATATTGGCCACACGCACTGGCATGTAAGTCGAATGCACTTATTGCTGTTTACCGTTTTATTGTTGGCGCTCACCATCGTGAGTACGGTCTCGGTGAAGAACTATATGGATACCGCCGATAACCTTGCCACCGAAGAATCAACCAATTTCCCTACTGCCCAGCTTCTTTCCCCTCAGTCGTCACCGTATCAAATCAGTGAAAACACCACCGAAAACGAAACCATCCAAGGGTTTTATGCTCAGCAACTGGGCGGGTTACAGGCTGAAGCTATCAGACTGAAAATGCTTAGTCAGCGCCTTGCAGAAATAGCCGGCTTTGAATTAACCGACCTTGATTTAGAGTTTGCACCAGGCATTGGTGGAATTGAAAGCAGTGGTGAGTGGTTATCCAATGCCGAGTTTGAAGAAAGTTTAATACGTCTTTCACAAGACTTTGCTGAGCAGCAAGACACATTAAGTGCTTTGCAGGAGTATCTGATTACCAGCGATAACATCACGGGCGCCATTCCATCTGGTAGGCCGGTCGAAGAAGGCTGGATCTCCTCTTTTTATGGCTACCGTATTGATCCCTTTAATGGAAAAAAAGTGTTTCATGGCGGACTGGATTTTGCGGGTAAAACCGGGAGTGCTGTGATATCGGTCGCCGATGGAATCGTCAGCTGGGCCGGCATGCGCGGTGGGTACGGCGGGTTAGTGGAAATTGATCACGGAAATGGTTATTTGACGCGATATGCCCATAACAAGTCACTGAAGGTGACTGCTGGTGATCGCGTCAGTAAAGGTGATGTCATCGCACTTTTGGGATCAACCGGGCGTTCAACGGGACCACACGTACACTTTGAAGTCCTGCGTGATGGCAAGCCGGT
>CANRLD010000002.1 GCA_947631375.1 uncultured Methylophaga sp.
TCTTGATGCCGCGCGTGCCTGTTGTTGGGCAGTCGCTGAGCAGGCTGATTGCGCAATGGAGGCAGTGTTACCTTTTTCTACCGGGGTTATCGGGCAGCCGTTACCGGTCGACAAGATCACTGCTGTCTTGCCGCAAGCGTTTAGTCAGCTGGATCCCGCTAACTGGCTTGCTGCTGCCAAAGCAATCATGACCACCGATACTATTGCCAAGGCGCGTTCAGTAAAACTGATGCTGAACGGTCAGCCAGCCATCCTTACAGGAATTGCAAAAGGCTCAGGTATGATCCGTCCAGATATGGCGACGCTACTGTCCTATATCGCGACTGATGCCGCGATAAGCCAGCCGGTTTTACAACGTATGCTGGCAAGATCAATGGAGCAATCGTTTAACAGTATTACGGTAGATGGTGATACATCGACTAATGATGCGTGTATTCTGATGGCGACCGGACAGGCCGGCAATGTGCTAATCGATGATATTGATACGGAGGAGGCCCGACAGTTTCAAACGGCCCTGGATTCGCTCAGTAGCTTTCTGGCGCAAGCCATTGTCCGTGATGGTGAAGGTGCCACCAAATTTATCAGTATTGACGTACAACAAGGCGCTGATGTGGCGGAGTGCCAGCAGGTAGCCTATACCATTGCACATTCTCCCCTGGTAAAAACAGCATTATTTGCTTCTGATCCGAATTGGGGGCGCATTCTGGCCGCTGTTGGTCGAAGTGGGCTGAATAATTTGGACTTAACCAAAATAGCGATTTATCTGGATGATGTCTGTATTGTGTCCGGCGGCCAGCCTGCCGAAGACTATACTGAAGAAAAAGGCCAGCAGGTTATGTCATAAGCTGAAATAACCATCAGAGTACAACTGGGTCGTGGTGAGAGTGCTAAAACTGTCTGGACCTGTGACTTTTCCTATGACTACGTCAAAATCAACGCAGAATACCGTACCTGATTCTACGCAAGCCGTCGGTATTGAACAGCTCAATACCTTACACAGATTTTTGTGTCAGGGCGATGCACAATACCGGGTTTTTGATATGGGACGCCGGGTGCAAAAGCTGGCTATGGAAGAGTTTGTTGCGTTTGATAATTGTGCGCGCCCTTACCCATATCCGTTTAAGCGCCAGGCACAGTTAGGTATTATTTTCTGGCATAGACAAGCCATTGATAAGCAATATGTCTGGTTTTTGCAGTTTCCTCTGGATGAGCAAGGCTTGCTGGTGCCTGACGCCAGAGACGCTTTTCTGGTGAAGTTGCTGGAAAGATTAGGTGAAGCCATGTTGGCTGCCGCAAACAGTGACAAGATTCAGACAGTATTGCGTGATAGTCCTTTCATCTTTGAACCCCGGCAAGATCGCATGGCGGCCTTTAATGCGCACGCTACCTATTCTTTAAAACTTCCGCCATCCACATACTATGCAGATGCCTATCGCTACTTTACTGGCGAGTCGAGCCTTGATAAATGGCCCACGCTCGGAGTACAAGGAATTGCTGATTTTTCGATGCGTATTGACCATCATGACGCGGCACAAGGGCTTATTAAAACGTTGCCAAAACTGCCTCAGCAACCCTTTCAAAACCTGTGTATGTTTCTGGAAAATGCCAGCCCTGCGGCGGGGATTGTTGAGGTATTGGCGCAACAGCTTGATAATCAATTACAAGCGGATGAGCCGGACATTGCCAGCATTATTGCTTGTTTGCGCGCCGCCTCAAACAGTCCGGCCCGCGGGCTGGTTGAACAGATGGTCGCGCAGGTGCTGCAACATCAGTGCAGCCGTGAAATTGAAGTGTTAGCAGTCATTTGTGGACGGATGTGGTTGCTGCTGACCAACCCGTCGCTATGTGAATTATATCTGCAACGTTTGGCAGAAAACGACGCAGGGCAGGCCGGATTTAACAACTTGCTGGCGGATTTGTTGTTTATTCCTGGCATGCGTCGTCCCATCATGCAGGCTATTGGTCATCCCAATCGTTCCGAGGCGCTGGCAAAAGCGGTCGGGGAGCTCTTTGGCCGGGGCTAAATGTTCTTCTCCACAATATCAGTGGGCAGTCCATCTATTGTCAGTTGATTCTTTTCTCGCCAGTATTCTTCAATACCTGTTTCACCTTTACGCTCTGCCCAATTATTAAGCTGTTCTCTTTCGCCGGTAAAAGTGAGATAAGGTACGCCCATACCACAGGATGTTTGCACCAGATCAATATCCAGGATAAAAATTTGCCGGGCACCGGGTAAGGGATCGAACAAGCCAAACAGGGATTGCCATTGTGGATCTTTACGATGAATGGCCTGGGCTTTTCCGTAGAGCCGTAACACTAGGGGAGAGCCTTCAAAAGCGCAAAACATGATAGTCATGCGGGGAGTCTGTGCGATATGCGCAGCGGTTTCATTACCACTGCCTGTCACATTCAACCAGATAACGCGTTTATTGTTTAATACTCGCAACGAGTCCATGCCTTTCGGTGAAACGTTAACTCGGCTATCGGCTGTTGCTGTGCCGACAAAAAATACCGACTGCTTGTGAATAAAATCGATCAGGCGATCAGAAAGCATTTCATACTGTTTACCCATGGGGATTATGTTTCCTTGGCGGTGCTACGCAACAGTTTATACCAGCTGGACTCGGTCATCATATCTAGACTTGATTCAACGCGATCGACAAATACCTTTCCGTCCAGATGATCCAGCTCATGCTGAAACAATCTGGCGATAAAGCCATCATAATCGGCTTCTATTAATGTGCCATCGCGCAACCAGTAGCGTACGCTGATTTGCTGGTAACGAGGCACCAGCGCGCGCAGTCCCGGAACACTTAAACAACCTTCCCAATCCTTGTCTGTTTCGGCAGAGTGCCAGAGGATTTGCGGGTTAATAACACAAGTGATCGGCATCTCAGGTGCATAAGGGTAACGCTCGTTAGGATGGCTCGACATAATAAAAAACCGTTGAGCAATACCTACCTGGGGCGCCGCGATCCCCATCCCGCCGCGTTGCTGGACAAACTGTATTAACGCATCAAGCTGTTGCTGGAAGTCCGGCGCATCGATAGCTGTGACTGGCTCTGCAACGCGCCGCAGAGCCGCTTCGCCTAATTCAACAATAGTAAATTGTGATGTCATAGCAACGGTGCCTGTAGTGGATCCTGAACACGAAACCAGCCAGCAATACTGTAACGATCACGTTTTGCCGGTAGCACTTCGTGGGGGAACTGCTCGCTCAGAAAGATAACAAACGTGCCCATTTCAGGCTGAACAGCATGGAGCAGATCATCATTATCGTTATTATAGATCTGTAATTGTCCCCCGTCTTCCTGCTGCCAGAACGGGTTCAGGTACAGAACCGTTGTCAGCACCCTGCTGGACTGACCTTTAAACGCATCAACATGCTTTTTGTAGAAGGCGCCTATCGGGTAGTGCGCGTAATGTGCTTCATAATCAAACAGGCCGAGAAACAACCGTTGGTTCATGGCCAGCCTAAAATCAGCCATATACGTCAGATAGGTTTGATCAATATGGTTGTCGGGATTTAACCAGCGTGTTTCATCACGGCGAATTTTTTTATTCAGCTGATGTTGGTGTTCGCGGCCAATTCCAGCCTGGATCAGATCACGATGTTCATCAAGATAGGTGACACGCTGGTATAACTTATCGGTGAGTGTCGTAGGTAACAAATGCGGTAAGATGCAATATCCATGAAGGGTCAGTGCATCGGCAATTAAATCAAAAACGGCATAATCAACAACAGATTGAGTGCTCAATAATGTTAATACTCCAGGCAGTTATCTCACTTTGTATTTATGATGGAAGCAAAGGTAAGCCCTTGAGTGGGCGATAAAATGTAGCAGAGTTTGAGCATTTTGGGTATTACTTAGTGAGTTAGCTATCAGTAAGACCGGTATTAGCCAAAAAACCAGTAGGCCACGACAATCGCTGCAGTGATGCCGGTGACATCGGCAGCTAGACCGCAACCAACAGCGTGGCGGACTTTTTTGATGCCTACTGCACCGAAATACACCGCAAGCACATAAAAAGTTGTTTCTGTACTGCCTTGTACTATTGAGGCCAATCTGCCAGCAAAAGAATCCGCGCCGTGCACTTCCATGGTGTCAATCATCATGGCGCGAGCGCCACTGCCGCTAAACGGTTTCATCAGTGCTGTTGGCAAGCCATCAACAAAGCGGTCATCGAGCCCTATCGTCACCACAAAGCTCCGTACAGCATCAGCCAGTAAATCCAGCGCGCCACTGGCACGAAAGACACCGATGGCGACTAGCATGGCGACGAGATACGGAATAATCATGACAGCAATGTTGAATCCTTCTTTGGCGCCTTCAATAAATGCTTCATAGGCATTTATTCGTTGCCAGGCAGCGGCGACAATAAATGAAATGACCAAAGAAAAGATCACCACATTACTGATGATGGCCGACTGTGCCAGCATTTGCTGTTGGGGCAAGCTGGAAAAATATAACAACAAACCGAAAACAAATGCGGTGAAACTGCCGAGGTATAGTAATACCACCCGGTCCAGCAGGTTAATTTTTTGTACGATGGCAACGGTGATTAAGCCGATAAGTGTTGAACAATAGGTTGCAATCAGGATCGGGATAAACACATCGGTAGGGTTGAGTGAGCCCATCTGGGCACGATAGGTAAATATGGTGACCGGGAAGAGCGTGACAGAGGATGTATTGATAACCAAAAACAAAATCTGCGCGTTACTGGCCGTGTCCTTGAACGGATTAAGTTTCTGTAACTCCTGCATGGCTTTAATACCAAGAGGCGTGGCGGCGTTATCTAAGCCTAAGGCATTGGCAGAAATATTCATTACCATCGCGCCCAGTGCCGGATGTCCTTTCGGGACATCTGGCATCAAACGGCTAAACAGGGGAGTGAGCCCACGCGTTAATAGTTCAACAAACCCGCTGCGCTCACCGATTTTCATAATCCCCAGCCACAGTGCCAGGATGCCGGTCAGGCCTATAGCAATTTCAAATGCCGTTTTGGAGAGGGCGAATAACGCCTGCATCAGTTGGTTGAATATCTCACCATCCCCCAAAAACAGCAGCTTAAATAAAGCGACGACAAAGGCAATGACAAAAAAAGCTATCCAGATGATATTCAGCATGGAGGCTATTGTGGCACGCCCAAAAAAAAAGTCACTGTTGAATTAACAGTGACTTTACATTTTTCTGGTAATGGCGAAGTTTACGCTTTTTTTAACTTCTTATTTGGTTTGCTGCGTGGCGCTTCTTTGTGACTTTTACTGACATTGCGACGTGATGGTTTGGGTGTCTTGGCTTCAGTAAAAACATCGTCTGTCGCCAGGCTCATATTGAGCTGTTTGTTATTTACCCAGACTTTGCGCAGTTGTTGAAAGATATCTTTTGGCATGCCTTGAGGCAGATCAATCAGGCTGTGATCATCGTTAATGGTAATACGACCAATGAACTGACTTTCAATCCCGGCTTCATTGGCGATAGCGCCAACCAGATTGCGGGGTTCAATCTTATCAAGATGACCTACCTCAACGCGGTAGGTGTCCATATCCGGTTCGTTGGGATGTGGACGAGATAGTCGTTTTTCACGCGGAGGACGCTCACTACGACTGTTTCGTGCAGGACGATCACCTCGATCTTCACGAGGTGCACGATCTTCACGAGCCGGGCGCTGCGTAGTGTGTTTTACAGGTTTTAACGGGCGATCTTTTTGTACCAGAAATGCCAATGCCGCGGCAATTTCAATTGGATCGACATCATGTTCCTGCTGGTATTGGTTGATCAAGGTTTCAAAATAAACCAGGTCTTGAGACTCAATGGTTTCACTGAGTTGCTGCATAAACTGCAATACTCGCCGATCGGCAATATCTTCGGTGCTCGGCAGCTGCATTTTGGTAATAACCTGCCGAGTGGCTCTTTCAATTGCCGATAACATACGTTTTTCACGCGGCGAGACAAATAAAATAGCTTCACCTTGACGTCCTGCGCGGCCTGTACGGCCAATCCGGTGGACATAAGATTCAGTATCGTAAGGAATATCATAATTGACCACATGACTCATACGATCAATATCCAGACCACGTGCAGCAACATCGGTAGCGATCAGAATATCGATACTGCCTTTTTTCATCCGTTCAATGGTTTTCTCGCGTAATGCCTGGTTCATATCGCCATTTATTGCAGAAGCAGAGTAACCGCGAGCTTCAAGTTTCTCAGCCAGTTCCACCGTCGCATTTTTGGTGCGCACGAAAATGATCATGCCATCAAAGTCTTCCACTTCCAGAATGCGGGTCAATGCATCCAGTTTATGCATACCAGTAACTTGCCAGTAACGCTGATTAATGGTGGTAACGGTGGAGGTTTTCGATTGAATGCGAACTTCTACCGGATCTTTTAGATATTTCTGTGCGACACGATGAATTGGTCCCGGCATCGTGGCTGAAAATAAAGCGACCTGGCGAGTTTCCGGAGTTTCTTTCAGGATGGTCTCAACATCATCAATAAATCCCATACGGAGCATTTCATCAGCTTCATCGAGCACCAGGGCCTCTAGTTGGTCGAGTTTTAATGTTCCACGACGAATATGATCGAGAATACGACCAGGCGTGCCGACGACGACTTGTGGTTTACGTTGTAATGAACGTAATTGAATTCCCATGCTTTGCCCACCGTAAATAGGCAGAATGTGGAAATCTTTCAGCTGGCGGGCATAACTTTGCATTGCTTCTGCAACTTGAATAGCTAATTCGCGGGTTGGTGCTAGCACTAAAAGCTGAGTAGCTTTGTTTTTCAGGTTTAACCGGCTTAATAGTGGCAACGAAAAAGCGGCTGTTTTTCCGGTTCCCGTTTGTGCTTGGCCGAGCAAGTCCCTGCCGCTGAGCAGGGGCGGGATACTTTGCGCCTGAATGGGCGAGGGGGTTTCATAACCAGCTTGTTGTACAGCTTGTAAAATGGGTGCAGCTAGCCCTAACTCAGTGAATGAGGGCGTGGAATCGTTTTCTGGTGTGGACATTAAATAACCTGTGATGGGCAGCTTTGGAGGTAAAGCTGTAGATAGTGAGATTTGCGAGCGCTAATTATACTGATACGCACCATGAAAAGATAGCAAAATCATTCGTTTATTTCATTTGTCAGGCATTGTTTAACTGCCCAGCAAAGGCGGAATCAAGGCATGTTTGCGCACAGCAGGAGGGAATACCTGAGATTGGATTCTGTTCCGCTGACAGCGCTTGCTTCTCTCTGCAGCAGCTAATATGCTGAACTAGGTGAGTGTGTCAGCCAGTTATCCAGAATTATTACTTCACTAAGTAAGAGAGGCAAAAGTCATGAATGAACACGTCTATAAACATATCGAAATTACCGGTAGCTCGACAGAAAGTTCGGATAAAGCTATCGAAAATGCCATTGCCAAAGCAGGTGAAACGGTGAAAAACCTGCACTGGTTTGAGGTAACCGATACCCGGGGATATATCGAAAATAATGGCGTACGTTACTGGCAGGTCACCATTAAAATAGGCTTTCGTATCGAAGGGTAAAAAGTAAAAACGTTCCGAAACAAAACCAGCCAGTACAGGTGATTGTACTGGCTGGTCGGTCGGCTTATACGTTGATGCCCTGGCTTTTCAGGTACTCATCATAAGTGCCGCTAAAGTCAATAATACCGTCACTTTCCATATCAAAAATACGGGTTGCCAGTGATGAAACAAACTCCCGGTCGTGCGATACAAAAATCAAGGTGCCATCATAATTTTCCAGCGCCAGATTGAGTGATTCGATCGATTCCATATCCATATGGTTGGTGGGTTCATCCATGACCAGAATATTGGGTCGCTGCAGAATCAGCTTACCAAACAACATGCGGCCTTTTTCACCACCTGATAAAACGCTAACCTTTTTATCGATCATCTTGCCGGAGAATAATAACCGTCCCAAGGTGCCGCGTATGACCTGCTCATCATCTTCTGGCCCAGCCCATTGAGACATCCACTCAAACAGGTTCATATTATTTTTAAACAAATGATCATGATCTTGCGCGTAATAACCAATGTTGGCATTTTCTGACCATTTGATGGTGCCGGAAGTGGGGGGCAGTTCCCCCACCAGAGTTTTCACCAATGTTGTTTTACCAATACCGTTAGGGCCGATAATGGCAATTCTTTCTCCTACTTCGGCCATAAAGCTGAAACGTTCAAACAACGGTTTTTCGTTTTCGTAGCCTTGTGTCAGGTTGCTGACTTCCAGCGCATTACGAAACAGTTTCTTTTCTTGAGTGAAACGAATGAACGGATTAACACGGCTGGACGGCTTGATGTCGTCCAGCTGAATTTTTTCCATTTGTTTCTGTCGGGAAGTGGCTTGCTTGGCTTTGGATGCGTTGGCCGAGAAGCGTGATACAAACTCCTGTAACTCTTTTATTTGCGCTTTTTTCTTGGCATTGTCGGCCTGTAAGCGTTCGCGAGCCTGGGTTGATGCCGTCATATAGTCGTCATAATTTCCGGGGTAAATACGCAGTTCACCATAGTCCATATCAGCCATATGGGTGCAGATACGATTCAGAAAGTGCCGATCATGCGAGATGATAATCATCGTGCTGTTACGTTGACTCAGCACTTCTTCCAGCCAGCGAATGGTATTAATATCCAAGTGGTTGGTCGGTTCATCCAACAGCATGATGTCGGGATCAGCAAACAGCACTTGTGCCAGTAATATCCGCAATTTCCAGCCGGGCGCGATCTCGCTCATTGGTCCATAATGCTGCTCAACCGGAATGCCGACACCTAACAGTAATTCACCGGCACGAGACTCGGCGGTATAACCGTCCAGCTCGGCATATTGTCCTTCCAGTTCAGCGACCTTCAGACCATCTTCCTCACTCATTTCCGCCAGACTGTAAATCCGCTCGCGCTCGCGATGGACTTCCCACAGATCGGGTTGTCCCATAATCACCACATCAATAACTCGCTGATCTTCGTAGGCAAATTGATCTTGCTTTAGTACAGCATAGGATTCATTGGGATCATAGCTGACGTTACCGGAGGTGGGTTCCTGGGTGCCAGCCAGTATTTTCATGAAAGTGGATTTCCCACAACCATTGGCACCGATCAGGCCGTAACGGTTGCCGTCTCCGAATTTGACCGAGACGTTTTCGAACAGGGGTTTGGCCCCGAATTGCATGGTGATGTTAGCAGTGCTTAACAAAGTGAATATCCTGTAGCTTAAGGAGATGGTCAGGTGTACTGAAAAAACCCACCATTATACATGCTCTGTTGCGCTATCGATAAGCTTCAGTTTCTGTTGTCTGCTGAGCTTTTTGATGGCAGCCTCGCGGCGGCTGGCACTGCTGCGATTTGGATGCTGTTCCTGGTAGACAATCTGTTGGGCGGGGCTGCTATGGAAAAAACGAGCGCCGCCCTGAAGTGATTGGTGCTGTTTGAATCGTCGCTGCAAGTCGGTGGTAATGCCTGTATAAAGATGCCCGTTGGAAGCCTGGATGATATAGAGCGTCCAGTCAGTCTTTGTCATGAAAATTGAGCGCTAGCGAATTGATGCAGTAACGCAGTCCGGTTGGTTGTGGCCCATCATCAAACACATGGCCCAGATGTGCATCACATCGCTGACAACGCACTTCGGTGCGATCCATATTATGGCTGTAATCCGGGTGATGAGTAACCACGCCATGTTCAACCTGGTGTGAAAAACTGGGCCAGCCGCAGCCTGCGTCAAACTTTGCTTCAGAAGTAAATAAAGCCTGGTCGCAGCAGATACAGTGATATTCTCCGACAGCATGGTGATCTACATACTCACCGGAAAAAGGCGGTTCGGTCCCGGCTTGACGCGTAATACGATATTGTTCTTCACTCAGTGCCTGTCGCCATTGTGCGTCAGTTTTGTTCACAATAGATGTCATAACAATCATCCCACGATAACGAACCAGCTATTGTATAAAAAAGACGCAGACAAAGCATGTCCCGTTGCTGGCAGCACTATTTTGTATTAACGGCTTGTGTTATTTGCTCTTGCAAGGTGGAAAATTGCTTCAACAGCAGTTGCATGCCTTCTATATCAAATGCATCAATACGTTTCAGTAATTGATCAGCATAGTCTTCCAGCAGTGGTAGAGCATGATGGTCTACCAGTTCTCTGACCGATGCAGCAAAGTGTTTGATATCAGCAATGCTGTTGTTTTCAATCGCCTGTCGCCAGATTGGCGCAATTTCTATCTGGATACGGGCAAGGATCAGGCGCAGCTCTGCGGTGTCGAGCTGTGACCAGTCCTGTTCCATGTCGTTCACAGCCTCTGCCTCACCGGCCCGGTATGTGAGAAATGTGCTTAAGGTATTGAATAGTTCGTTGCGCAACACCGGTTTACGCAAATAGGCATCAAAGTGGTGTAACTGCTCGTGTGAATGCTCATTTGCCATAACGGAAGCAGTCAAGGCAACGATGGGCAGATCAGGGTAAATTGCTTTTATTTTTTGAGCGGCTTGATAGCCGTCCATGACAGGCATACGAATATCCATCAACACCAGATCCACAGGGTTGTGCTGAACAAAATCAACGGCAATTTGCCCATTCTCGGCTTCGCTGGTCTGGACGGCCGTGTTGATAAAGTGCTGGCGGATTAGTTCGCGATTATGCGATATATCATCCACTATCAGCATATGGGCAGATTCAAACTGTATCTGTCTGGCATCAAGGCTCATGGTGCGTTGCCGTAACGAATCACTGACAACCGCAGCAATATCGATGTCGGGCAAGCGAATGGTAAACAGGGAACCCTTGCCTGGCTGGCTTTGTAACTGAATTTCGCCGCCCATCATTTCAATTAACCGCCGGGTAATGGATAAGCCCAGCCCGGTGCCGCCATATTTACGTGGATCCTGTCCCGATTGTTGGGTAAAGGTTTCAAAAATATATTCCAGTTGCTCTTCAGGAATACCGATCCCGCTGTCTTCGACCTGAATATGCAAATCCAACTTGCTCTGGTGATCATCAACATTATCGGCATGCAGACTGATGCGTATCTGGCCTGTTTCAGTAAACTTTACCGCATTACCGATAAGGTTAAACAGGATCTGTCGCAACCGTGTTGCGTCGAGCAGCAGGCCCTGCGGCAGCGTTGGATCAATATCGAGATGCAGTAACAAATCCTTATTTTTAATTTGTAATGCAAACATATTGGCGGTTTCGGTGAACAACTGATGCGGATCAACAGCTGATTTATTCAAAACCAGCTTGCCGGCTTCAATCTTGGAAAGATCGAGAATATCGTTAATGAGTAATAACAGGGTGGTGCCGGCGCTGCGAATAGTGGTAATAAATGACTTCAATCTAGGTTCGGTGACTTGCTCATCCAGTAGCTCGGCAAAACCAAGAATGGCGTTCATTGGTGTGCGGATTTCATGGCTCATATTTGCCAGAAACTGTGATTTTGCAATGTTGGCAGACTCGGCGTGAACTTTGGCTTCCTTCAGCGAATTTTCCAAAGCGATACGTTCGTTCATATTCAGGTAGCAAGCGAGATAGGCCGGTTTCTCTTGATACTGAATGGCAATAACCGAGCATAATCCCTGAATGATTTGTCCGTGTTGGGTTTTTATTTTGACCACTTCATTTTTGATTTCACCATCATTGGTTAACTTAGCCAGAATATCCTGACGCTGACCGGGCTCAGCGTAGAACTGTTGTATATTCAGATCCTTCAGCTGTTTAGCAGAAAATCCCAACTCGTTATGGCTATGAATATTGGCCAGCAGAATACTGCCATCGTCAGCAGCGGTCACCAGCAGACTCATCGGCATCACATTGATCAAATGCAGTAGTTGGGCTTCGCTGTCGCGTAATTGCTGTTCTGATTGCAAACGACGGTTTACTTCGGTCTGCAAGCGTCTATTCCAGTAAATACTGGCTATTAACAGCAGCAGAAATACCGCTGCTACCTGCATCAGTAAGGTGTAATCCGTGCGTTGTATGGTGCTTAATGACATCCAGCGATTATCAATAAGCTGTTTTTCTTCTTCGGAAATCGCCGCCAGAGCTTTGTTAATAATAGAAACAAGCTCTGGCTGCTCTTTGACGATGCCGATATGTAATACGGAGGAATACTCGTTAAGGATGCTGGTATTAAAGTGGGTCAGACCTGCCTGGCGTGCGTGATAACTGATCACAGCGAGGTTGTCGAAATAAGCATCTATTTTTTCTGCAGCCAGCATGGCTAACCCTTCTTTTGCCGAAGCAACATGCACAAGATCAACCTCGGGATAATGGGCCTGTAAAACGGACTCCGCAAAATAGCCTTTGACGACACCCACCGGCCTGTTATTAAAATGCTCCGGGTGGGTGAAGTGACCAAATTTGGTGGTGGCAATTGCCAGCGAGTAGTCGAGATAGGGGAGCGAGAAATCGAGGAAGGTTTCACGAAAGGAATTGGGTGACAGGGCGGTAATCAGATCGATATTGTTATCTTGTGCTGCTGTAATAACCGATTGCCAGTCGTTATATGGCACGAATTCAAACTGCAGTCCGGTTTGTTCAGCAATCAGCTTAAGGTAGTCGGCGCTGATCCCGTGGTGTTGCTGTTGCTGATCAATAAAATCTATCGGTGCCCAGGCCGGATCGCCTCCCACTCTCACCCGCGGATTTTCTGTTATCCAGCGCTGTTCCGCTTCGCTCAGGGTAATACGTGGTTGCTGCTCTGGAAGTACTTCAAAAGTATGACCATCACTGGCTGCATACCATTTATCACGGATTTGCTGCTTCTCTTCGTCGCTAATCGCTGCTAATGATTTTTCAACAATACTGTGCAGTAACGGATAGCGTTTATCGATCGCGATTGCGGTGTCTGTGGTCAGCCCTGGAAGCCTGGCGATGACGCGTAAATTAGACAGGTAGTGTTGTTTCATAATGCTGGTGGCGACAGCGATATTACCAATATAGACATCTGCATTTGAGAAGGAGACGGCTTGCAGCGATTCAGCATTCGAATTGGTAAGCAATAAGTCCAGTTGCGGGTAGTGACTTACCAGCCAGTGATGCAGGTAAGAATCCCGATTGACCGCTATGGTCAAGTCGAGCACGTCGTCGATAGAGTCAATACCAGTACGAGACTGTTGCACGATAATGCCGAGAGGCATGCTGACGTAAGGTTGGCTGAAGAGCAAAAACTGTTGACGTTCTTCGGTAGCGGCGGCGCAACTGAGTCCCATAAGCTCTCCGGCGCGCATTTTCTCCATCGTGGTGGCCCACACATCCGGTTTGACAACAATTTTCAGGCCACTTTTCTCACTGACAAGTTTCAGGATATCGGCAGCGATACCATCATGTTCATTGTGCTCATTACGAAAATCGTAAGGTGGCCAATTGAAATCTGCACCGAGGATAATTTCAGGATTAGCCGTTATCCAGCTTTGTTCTTCCGCAGTAAGTGTTACAGCGTGCGACGAGTAACTGAAAAGTAGCGCGATGCAACATAACAGCCAGTCAGTTTTGATGGATAACGGCCATAAAGTCATCGATATGTTCCAAGAGCAAACTGACCAGGTAGGGATCAAAGTGCGTGCTGCTGTGCTTTTTGATGTAATCAATGGCCTCTTCCGGTGACCATGCTTCTTTATAAACCCGTTTGTGCAGTAATGCGTCAAAGACATCTACCAGCGCTACGATACGAGCATAGATATGAATGTCTTCTCCCTTCAGAGCCTGCGGGTAGCCGCTGCCATCCCATTTTTCGTGGTGTTGATGCGCGATAATGGCAGCAGCTTTTATATATTTGCGTTGGGATTTGCTGAGAACATCATACGCACGGGTGGTGTGCGTTTTCATGATGGCAAACTCGTCTTCCGTGAGTTTGCCGGCTTTGTGCAGAATGGAATGAGGAATGGTGATTTTGCCAATATCATGCATCGGCGCTGCATAAAATAAAATATCAGCATCTTCTTCGGTCAAACTTTTATGATGCTGCGCCAGCCGCCTTGAGCATTCAGCTACGCGACGAATATGCTGTCCGGTTTCATCTGAAGTCGATTCCATCAGCTCTGTCAGCACATAAATCATTTCCAGTTGATTTTGCTCCAGTTCGGTCATAAGGCGCCGCTGGTTTTGTTGAAATTTATGCTGCAAGGTCAGGTTATGTTGTTGCAGAAGCTTTTTGGCCCGGTATAAGGATAAATGAGTGCTGACCCGAGCGAGTAATTCGTCGGCATGAAAGGGTTTGCACAGATAGTCAACGGCCCCGGCATGAAATCCCTGGGTGATGGAGTCGACATCGACCTTGGCAGTGACAAAGATAATAGGGATATCCTGTAGACGGGGTTCTGCCTTGATTAACCGGCAGACTTCGTAGCCATCCATATCCGGCATCATGATGTCGAGCAAAATCAAGTCGTACTCATGGCTATGCATTAGCGCGAGCGCTTCTTGTCCTCGGGTAGCAAAAGAGAGGTTGTAAGGCTCTTCCTTGAGAAAATTCATGGCTACTTGGATGTTGTCAGGCACATCATCGACGATAAGAACATTTGGGTTATTGTCCATTACAACTCCTTGATCTATGCCTCATTTTAAAAGAGAAATTCCATCGTGTAATGACAAAGTGTGAAAGTAGCAATAATAAGATGACATTGTCTATCTTGTAAGCTGATTTATCTCGCAAAAAACCAATAGTGTGCTCTTGTACCGCTTTTGAGTGAGTTGTAAAAAGAAAATTCGTATGATGTACCTTTTATATAAGGAGTCAACAGAATGGCTTTGCAAAAAGCAGCTGAATGGCAAGCCGTGTTAGCTGGTGAATTTACGCAACAATATATGTTGCAGCTAAAGGCTTTTCTGCAACAGCGAAAAGCGCAACATACGGTTATATATCCTCATTCTACGAACTGGTTTCATGCATTGGAAGCCACGCCGCTTTCGCAGGTGAAAGTAGTGATCCTGGGGCAAGATCCCTATCACCAACCAGGTCAGGCGCATGGGCTATGTTTTTCGGTAAAGCCAGGTATTGCCATTCCGCCATCTTTACTGAACATCTATAAAGAACTCAAAAATGATTTGGGTATAGTACCCCCACAGCACGGCTACTTAGAAAGCTGGGCTAAACAGGGCGTGTTGTTACTGAATGCGGTATTAACGGTTGGGCATGGCAAGGCCAATGCGCATCAAGGGAAAGGCTGGGAGCAATTTACCGACAAAATTGTCAGTCTCGTTAATCAACAATTGAATAATGTTGTGTTCATGTTGTGGGGCAGTTACGCACAAAAAAAAGGGGCAGCGATTGATACGCAACGGCACTTGGTATTAAAAGCGCCACACCCTTCGCCACTTTCCGCTCATCGCGGCTTTTTGGGATGTGGTCATTTCAGTCAGGCGAATCAGTACCTGTCAGCACACGGAAAATCAGCAATCGACTGGCAGTTGCCGCCGAATGTGTAGCGCGTGAACCGGTTGGATTAAGGTTCGCTGGAGAAATCTCCAATACAGCCACCAACAGGCTTGATACAATTTGCGCTATGATAAAACTCAGTCAACTTTCCCTGCGTCGTGGTCCCCGACTTTTATTTGAAGCTGCTAATCTCGTTATCCATCCCGGACAACGCCTTGGTTTGACCGGTGCAAATGGCACTGGAAAATCCAGCCTGTTTGCGATGATTCGTAACCAGTTAAACGCTGACAGTGGTGAGTTAACCTTGCCGGAAGCGTGGGTGATTGCCCATGTGGCACAGGAAACGCCTGCCGTGCAGCTGTCAGCCATAGATTATGTCTTGCAGGGGGATGTGGAGCTTAGCGAGTTACTGCAGCAATTGGCGACAGCAGAGGCTGATGGCGATGGCCATCAGCAAACGCAACTGCACGATAAACTGGCGCTGATTGATGGCTATACGGCGCGTAGTCGTGCAGCAAAACTGTTACATGGCCTGGGCTTTGTGGCAAAACAGCAGGATCAGGCTGTCAGTACCTTTTCCGGGGGCTGGCGGATGCGCCTCAATCTGGCTCAGGCATTAATGTGTCGCAGTGACTTGTTGTTGCTGGATGAACCGACCAATCATTTGGATCTGGAAGCCGTTTACTGGCTGGAAGAATGGCTGCGTAGCTACAGTGGCACATTGCTGGTAATTTCACACGATCGGGAGTTTCTCGACCGAGTGGTAACGCATATCGCGCATATTGAACAGCAGCGTATCAAGCTGTATACCGGTAATTATTCGGATTTTGAATCCGCTCGTGCCGAGCATCTGGCGAATCAACAAGCTGCTTACCAGAAACAGCAGTCTGAAATCGCCCATATCCGCGATTTTGTTAATCGATTTAAGGCCAAGGCCACGAAGGCCAAGCAAGCACAAAGTCGTATCAAGGCACTGGAACGTATGGAGAAAGTTGCCCCCGCGCATGTGGATTCGCCGTTTCATTTCAGCTTTTTTGAACCTCGGCGTTTAACCACACCGATCCTTGCCCTGGATAAAGCCAGTGTCGGTTATCATCAGCAGGCTTTGTTAGAAGACATCAAACTTACGCTGGCGCCGGGTGACCGGATTGGTCTGCTGGGGCCTAATGGGGCAGGAAAATCGACGTTAATCAAGTTGATTGCCGGTGAACTTGAACCATTAAGCGGTAAACGCCGGGAAGGCAAGGATATTGTTATTGGCTATTTTGCTCAGCATCAACTGGAGCAACTACGCGCGGATGAAACGCCGTTAAATCATTTACAGCGTCTGGATCGTCTGGCAACGGAGCAGGATTGTCGTAATTTCCTTGGAGGCTTCGGCTTTCATGGCGATACCGCATTGGAGCCAGTTGGCCCGTTCTCGGGTGGGGAAAAGGCGCGCCTGGTACTTGCTTTACTGGTTTATCAACGACCAGCCTTATTACTGCTGGATGAGCCGACGAATCATCTTGATCTGGAAATGCGTCTGGCACTGACGATGGCGTTGCAGGAATACGAAGGGGCATTAGTCGTGGTATCGCATGATCGCTATTTCCTGCGTAATGTCACTGATGATTTATGGCTGGTGGCCGATGGCCGGGCAGCTGTCTTTGACGGTGATTTGGAGGATTACCGACAACTGCGATTGAATCAGGGTAATAACAATCCTGCCAGCGAGAAGAACACGGCAGCAAGTCAGAGCCGAAAACTGGATCGCCAGGTGGCAGCGCAACAGCGTCAGAAATTACAACCGTTGCGTAACCAGGTGAAGAAAGCCGAGCAGGCACTTGATAAGTTGAATGCGCAACTGCTCACAATTGAAACGCAACTTGCTGACGCTGCCTTGTATACAGCAGTCAATAAAGAAAAGTTGAAGGATTTGCTACAGCAACAGGCAACAATTAAGTCGGCTGTAGAGCAGGTCGAAATGGACTGGCTTGACGCCAGTGAAGCGCTTGAAAGCGCAGCAACGATAGAGGATTAACAGTGGCATTACTGTCTTTAAAACAGTTGACCGTGAGTTACGGTGGTCCCAACTTACTGGATAAAGTTGATTTCCAGCTCGATAAAGGTGAGCGAGTGTGTCTGGTAGGCCGCAATGGTGCCGGCAAGTCGACATTGATGAAGGTCATTGCCGGGGAGTTACTGCCTGACAGTGGTGAAATAATTGGTTTACAGGAATTAAAAGTTGCCCGGTTAGAGCAGGAAGTCCCCACCGGTACAGACGGCAGCATCTTTGATGTAGTGGCTGCCGGACTGGGTGAAATCGCACCTTTACTGGTGGAATATCATCATATTGTTCAGCAACTGCAACACGATAGTAGTGAGCAGATCCTCAATAAGCTAGAAAAGGCGCAGCAAAAACTTGAAGCGGCAGACGGTTGGAGTCTGGAGCAACAGGTTGAAACTGTCATTTCTCGCTTATCCCTTGATGCCGATGCCGTATTTTCGAGCCTTTCAGGAGGCATGAAGCGCAGAGTTCTGCTGGCGCAGGCGCTGGTTCGACAGCCAGATATTTTATTGTTGGATGAACCGACCAACCATCTGGATATCAGCTCGATTACCTGGCTCGAAGGTTTTTTGAAGAGTTATGGGGGGACGTTGTTATTTATTACCCATGATCGGAGTTTTTTACAGGCCTTGGCCACCCGTATTGTGCAGCTGGATCGTGGACAGCTGGTCAGTTTTCCCGGTGATTATCGAAATTACCTGCAAAAACGCGAAGCTCTGTTGGCGGCTGAAGCAGAGCAAAATGCACAGTTTGATAAAAAACTGGCGCAGGAAGAAGTGTGGATCCGACAGGGCATTAAAGCCCGTCGTACCCGCAATGAAGGACGGGTACGCGCGCTGGAAAAGCTGCGCCGTGAACGCAGTCAGCGCCGTGAAGTGCAAGGCAATGTCTCAATGCAGCTTCAGGAAGGGGAGCGCAGCGGGAAATTAGTAGTTGAAGCAGAAAATATCAGTCAGGCTTTCGATGGCAAGTCATTATTTGAAAACTTCTCAACATTGATTCAACGGGGCGACCGAATTGGTATTATCGGGCCAAACGGCTGTGGTAAAAGTACCTTACTGTCTATTCTGTTGGGCCGCGCAGAACCGCAATCCGGCAATGTACGGCTGGGCACTAATCTGCAAATAGCCTACTTTGATCAATTGCGCAGTCAGCTCGATGAAGAGGCTAACGTCGTTGATAATGTCGGGCAGGGACGTGACTTTATTGAAATCAATGGCAGTCGCAAGCATGTAATTGGTTATTTACAGGATTTCCTGTTTACCCCGGACCGGGCGAGAACACCGGTTAAAGCCTTATCAGGCGGAGAGCGTAACCGTTTGTTATTGGCAAAACTGTTTACCCAACCTGCTAATCTGCTGGTGCTTGATGAACCGACCAACGATCTGGATGCAGAAACACTGGAGTTGTTGGAAGACTTATTATTAGGTTTTTCCGGAACCTTGCTGCTGGTCAGTCATGATCGAAGCTTTTTAAACAATGTCGTGACCAGTTGCATCGTGTTTGATGAGGATGGCGAAGTCCGTGAGTATGTCGGTGGCTATGATGACTGGCTGGCACAACGCCAGCAAGTAGCAAAACAGCAAAAACCGGCAAACTCGCCAGAGGCGACGCCAGCAGGCAAAACGCTAAGAAAAAAGCCGAACCTAACCTATCAGCAGCAACTGGATCTGAAAGCATTACCAGCCAGGATTGAAGCGCTTGAGCAGAAAATTGCCATGTTGACAGAAGAAATGGCTGCGGCTGATTTTTATCAACAAGATGCAACAGTGATAAAAAACGCCCAAATCGAAATGAGCGAGTTGGAAGGCTTGTTAGAAACAGCGTTTGATGACTGGGAAAAGCTGGAAGCTATCCACAATGCCTAAGAGCGGCTGATAGCGATTAAGCAATCAAGCCGCTGATACGCAGCGGCTTGATTGATTGTGGTTTATTCGTCGAGTAAAGCATCACGGTTGTCTTGACGAAAGCGTGGCAAAATCCACATTTCATACATTGACACCACCCACATGAAGGCAAAGGACAATGCCATTGCAACACCAGCGATAATCACAAACCAGGCAAAGTTCGGATTCAGCTTGGTCAGCCACCATGCACTGATATCAATTAACAGAAAGATATAAGGCATGGAGATGACGGTGACTTTTAGGGCTTTGGGTACACCTGCCGCCAGACTGAAAATCAGCCCGACAAACATAAAAATAAAGGCAATGCCAAACAAGTGAATATGTGAAACGCGGGCTAATGCGGTAAAGCTGGCGCCGGTATCAATAACGGCACGTTCACTTATCTGTTCAAAGTGGGAATAATCAGGTACCGCGCCAGCGGCATTGTCGTTGTGGCAAATAATACACTTTGCTTCAAAGATCTGTTTAATACCGCCGGTTTCATATGCTTCTTCTGTCGCGCCAGCATGTACCCATTCAATGATTTTGGCACGTTCGTCATCAGTGGCCATTGGTTTCATTGAGCCATGTAGTTTGTTTTCCAGCAGCGAGTTACTGCGATTTCCGTAATAACTGTAAACAATATCATCAATAGATAGGCCGTATTTTCCATCTGCCAAGCCATGAGTCAGCTGAATTTGAACAATGGCCATCAAATAGCCCACGGCCACTACCACCAGATAGCCAGTAAATAACGATTTTAATGATGTGCCTTGACTGGCGAGATTCAGTTTGTGGTTTGAAGCCATGCTATTGCCCTTAATTATTATGTGCTTATTTTATTATATATAGTTACTGGTGAGCAGCAATAACGATGGTTATTTTTTGCCAAACACCTGTTGCAGAATTTCGGAGGTGCGTGCTGCCGGGTTGGTGCGGATTTTTCGTTCTTCTTCTGCCAGCATCACAAACAGCCCATCTAATGCCTGGCCGGTGACATAGTCTGGCAGATCCATGCTCAGATCCTGGCCGACAACGGGTACGGCGCTCACTTTATCATCAAGTTGATTGTAATAACGGGTGGCGCCAACTTCGCTCAGTGAAGTATCAATAATTGGCTTAAACAATCCCGCAAGCTGATCACGCGTCTGCTGTTCAAAAAAGCGGGTGGCAGCATCATCACCCCCATTCAAGATGGTTTTAGCATCGTCGATAGTCATATTTCTCACGGCATCGACCATGATGGAGGTCGCTTGGGGAGCCGCTTTTTCAGCTGCTCGATTGATACTTTGTTCGAAGTCATCGGCCATCTTACCTAAACCCAGTTGACGCATCAGACCAGCAGCCTGTTGTACACGGGGCGGTAGCGGGATCCGAATCTGCGGGTTATTAAGATAGCCACCTTGCTGGCTGACCGTGTCGACGGCTTTTTTGGTGCCGGTTTCCAAGGCTTCTTTCAGGCCATTGATAATCGTCTCGGAACTTAAATCTGTCCCTGTTGATGCTTCAAGAGCGGTATTGCCGGATTTGTTGAAGTTGTCGAGGAACTGCTTCCAGTCGGCGTGGCTGGGGGAGGCCATAATCAAGCAGAGTAAAAATAAAACAGCATTACCTTTACCATATCGTTTCATGATGCAATTCCTTAATCATTCCAAGAGTTGATAGTGCTGTATGGGGCTGACAGCGTCAAGTTATGAGGTGAATTATCTCCCAGAACCCCGGGCAAAAAAAAGCCGGCTAAATAATTAACCGGCTTTTCATGTCTATCTCAATAAGGATTATCAGCTTGGAACAACGTTTTCCGCTTGTGGTCCTTTTTGGCCTTGTGTCACTTCCATCGTGACAGACTGGCCTTCTTTCAGGGTTCTGAACCCGTCTGATTTAATTGCACTGTGATGCACAAAAACGTCTGGACCATCGGCGCGTTCAATAAAGCCGAATCCTTTTGCATCATTGAACCATTTAACTGTGCCTGTAACTTGCTCTGCCATATCAACCTCAATATCTTTAAATCTTCTGCCAACTTAAAACCCTAAGTTGGCTTACACAGCCCCTGAAAAGGGGCTAGTCGCATTGTACGCTCAAAATTTACCAAAAAGTCACATTTATTTTTACGACACGCATTTTGTTCAGGCTGAAAAAAAGCTTGTAAAAAGTTGCAGGTAACTCATTAGTTATTGAATTTAATAAGATTGTTTCCTATTTGTGGAGTGGGGAACACTACTTTGTAGGTACCATTTGGTCATTCAGCTGCTTGCCCGAAATTAACGAAAATGCGCTATTTCAGCTAGGTTATACGATTACAGAGGTTTGAAATCGGCTGGTTTTTCGGAGCCTTCACCAAAGAAAAACTTTTCCAGCTCCTCTTTTAAAAAACTCTGTGATTTGGGATCAGCCAGTGATAAACGGTATTCATTAATCAGCATGGTTTGGTGGCCTAACCACATTTGCCAGCCTTCTTTGGAAACAGAGTCATACAATTTCTTGCCAAGCTCGCCTGGGTAGGGAGGGAAGTCAAGTGCCTCCGCCTCTTTATTGAGTTTTACACAGTGCACTGTACGTGTCATAGCATCCTCTCATTTAATAAAGTGTCAATTAACTGTCTGGTAGGGGCAGGAAGGCCCAGTGTTAATGCGTCTTCCATTTTAACCCAGATAAATCGATTATTCTCTGCCAGCCGGTTTTTCTGTTCGGCGGAAAACAGTCGGGGCAATATTCTTAACCTGAAATGGCTGAAAACATGATTGATTTCAGCAGCTGTTGAAAGAAATTGACTGTTTTTGATTGGCAGGTAGTGTACCGATCCATCCGCTGATGGGGCTTCGGGAAAGCTCCACAAGCCGCCCCAAATCCCGGTCTGCGGGCGCTGTTCCAGCAATATATGCTGGTGATTGTCGATATAGACAAACCAGTGAGTTTGGCGATTTGGCAGTGTTTTTTTAGGTTTGCGGATTGGGTATGTCTCTGGCTGTCCCAATGAGAATGCCTGGCAGTCTGTCTGTAACGGGCAACGCTGACAATCTGGACGACTGCGTGTGCACAGCGTAGCGCCTAAATCCATTTGTGCCTGGATGTAATCGGCAATTCGTTGTGTTGGCAGCAATGCTTCAGCTCGCTGCCACATTGCCTGTTCAGTTTGTTTTTCGCCCGGCCAGCTGTCGATAGCATCATATCTGGCCAGAACCCGTTTAACGTTGCCGTCGAGGATGGGAAATCGCTGGTGGTAAGCCAAGGCCATAATGGCTCCGGCGGTTGAGCGACCAATACCAGGCAGGCCTAATAGTGCATTAAAATCATTTGGCACCTTTACATCATGCTGTTGTACCATTTCAATAGCAGCCTTATGCAAATTACGACCACGGGCGTAATAACCCAAACCAGACCATAGACTTAATACGTCATCAAGACTGGCGGCTGCCAGCGTATCAAGAGTGGGAAACTGCTCAATAAAACGCTGATAATACGGAATAACCGTTGCCACTTGCGTTTGCTGCAACATCACTTCTGATAGCCAGATATGATAGGGCGATGCGTTTATCTGCCACGGCAGATCTTTACGACCATGCTGCTCAAACCAGGCTAATAAGCGATCACTGAAAGAATTGCTATTCACAAATAGTATTGGCTGTGGCCATCGCAAGGCCACAGCCAGATGCAATCAATCATTAGAATAAACTTTTAAGTTTTTCTTTAAGCTGATCTTCGGCGGAGGGGGCTGGTTTCTTGTCAGCATCTGCTGCCTCTTCCTCCGTTGCCGGTTCTGATTTGGATTGGCTACCACCCAAAGCACCACCCAGTAAACCGCCTAAATCATCTCCCAGCTTTTCTTTGAGTTTTTCTTCGGCTTTGGCTTTTAGTTCGCCCGTTGCCTGTTCTTTTAGCACGGCTGCCAGATCGACACTCGGTCTTGGGTTGTCAAAACTGCCTGTAACTTTGACAGGAATAGTCAGACCGCGAAGGTCTTCCAGTCCTTGGCCTCCCTGACCTTCAATAGTACCGACGATGGACACCCGCACGCCATAATCCAGCACCTCTCGAGGCAAATCAATATCGCCTGCTCCCGTTACCCGGAGCAAAGGAGACATTAATTCCAGATCCTGATTGTTGATAATGCCTTCGTTAGCAGTAAAGCTGCCTTTAAGGCTGCTAAAGTCAGTTTGTACAGGCTCATTGGTTTCGCTGGCGCGCTGGCCTGAAATAACGGCTTTTGCCTGACGAATTGCTTCGGCAATATTGATACCTTTTAATGCGCCATCAGTAAAAGAAAAGGCGCCGTTACCACTCAGACTTTGTTTGATTGCATTAATGTCTTTACCACTGCCCGCAAGTTTGACATTGGCGTTGGCGGTACCTGAAATACGATCATTACCGGTCAGGTCTTTTAATAACGGACCAGCTTGAATGCCTTGCAGGTTTTCATCAACTGACAGTTTCAGAGCATCATTTCGGGCATCAAGATTGATATTACCCTGGTATTTACCCTGATACAGTTCAGCTGATAACGGAGCCAGTTTAACCAGCCCGTCTTTAGCATCAATGGTGATTACGATATTTTCGCTGGTAATACCACTGACTTTGAGTTTACCGATCTTGAAGCTGCCTTTAGCATTAATTTCACGCAATGCTGCCAGCGGCAATTCTTCTGCTGGTGCGCTATTGGCAGCTGCATTTGCCGTTGTGGCAGGTGCCTTTGCCGGCTGCTCAGTGGTTTCTTTTGCAGGTGGCAAATAGCGATCAGCATCTATTTGATCCAACGACAAATCGAAGGTGTAGCCTGGTTTTGCAAAGTTACTGATACCAGCTTGACCAGTCAGCTGACTTTGATCCAGAGTCAATTGCAGGTTTCTGGCCGTTACAGCATTTTTACTGCCGCTGATTTCAGTGCTCAGCTGAACTTGTTTAAGAGTGTCTGGATCAGCCATTTCAGGTAATTCGATTTTCAGATCATTGGCCAGCTTGCGTAGATTAAACGGTGTAATGGCAATATTACCGTTGAATGCCAAGTCGTTAGATAAAATATTTTCTGCCTGGATCTGCCCATTAACCGTCAGGTCAACCAGCTGGATGATGAGATCGCTTATTTGTGCGGTTTCATTTGCCAGATTTGCTGTAACGTTCGTATTTGCTTTCAGTGTGGCCTTGCCTCCTGGCAGCTTTTCGTCATCAATCGTGGCGGTCAACGCCAGATCTGAAATACGGTGCTGCTGTGTGTCCAGATTGGCCTCTACCAGCCCCGAGAGTTTGGCATCAATTTTTTGGGTTTCGCTGTTTCCTTGCAGGCTCAGATCCAGTCCATTTATAGTGATCAGCTGGCTCGCCATATTGGCATTGATATTGGCTCGCAGATCAAGGTTTGCTTGATGCAGCGGCATTGTTGTGCTGTTGGCTACTGTATTGAGCACGAGGTCTTCAACTGCGTACAGCTGCTTTTCCAGGTCAACAATCACTTTTGTATCGAGCTTGATGTGTGCTTTTACATTGGGTTCACTGCTGATCAAGTCGAATGCTGCGGTCAGCGCTGTTGGTTTGCCAGGAACCAATGGATCGGTATCCAGATTAAGATTGCGTAGCTGAAAGTTTTCGCCTTTACTGGCATCTGACCACAGCACATTGGCATTGGATAGTTTGACACCGGCAACATTAATTGCGGATAAGCCGCTGTCTGATTCAGCTTGTGTTTGGCTGGGCGTAGTCTCATCAGTGGTGGCGGTGTCAGCATCAGTCTTTGTTAAATCATCCCAGTTGGTGATCCCTTCCTCGTTGGTTTCGAGGTTCAACAACAAACCATCCAGCACGATGGTATCCATTTCCAATTCTTTTTTGAGCAGCGGCATTAATTTAATACGAACTTTGGCTGCTTGAACGCTGGCAAAGGATTCTGCCTCAAAGCCATTGGCATTACTCAGGGATAATGGACCAAGCTCAAGCGCTATCCAGGGGAAAACGGATAAGCCGATATCACCTTGCAAGGTAAGGTTTCGACCTGTGGCTTTTTCAACCTGGGCGGCAATTTCGTCTTTGTAATCGTTTGGATCGATAATGAAGGGCAGGGCTGCCAGTGCAGCAATAAGAAGAATAATAATTCCGATGACCAGTTTAATAATGGTACGCATGGTTGGATCCTGTTCTGGTAATTACAAAGATGCTGAGATAATAAGTTATTTACTGTGATTTATGAACCGCCTTTGGCGATACAACGGATAGTTATCCGCCATTTATCTCCAAAACGGGTGCGTTATTTTTACTAAAAAACTAACCAGGTTAGTTACCGAAAACTAATCGACAGATTTTTGTGCAAAAAGTGCGGAGCGTATTTTTTCTTTATATGGCTGCTTGATTTTATTCGAAAGTCTGGTGTCGATTGCATTCAAGCAGCACACTGGTGTTACAACAGATATTGAAGGACTATCTTGCTGCCGATATATGCCAATAACAGGAAGGCGAATCCGGATAAAGTCCACTTGACTGCGGTTTGGCCGCGCCAACCATATTGCCTGCGGCCCCATAACAAGCAGGCAAATACCAGCCAGGCAATAATTGATAGAACTGTCTTATGTGCAAGATGCTGGGTTATGAAGTTTTCGACAAAAATAAAACCAGTTATTAAGCCAATGGTTAGCAGGACAAAGCCAATATTGAGTAACTGAAACAGCGCTTTCTCCATCGTTTGCAGAGGCGGTAATTTACGCACCAGTCCCTGGGTTTGTTTCTGACGAAGTTGTTTTTCGTATATCGCCAGGATAATGGCTTGAATAGCCGCCAGTGACAGCAGGGAGTATGACATTAACGACAACAGGATATGCCACTCCAAAGCCGGATCGCTGAGTGGCCGCTGCGTACCAGGTACTTCTACACGAAATATCAGACATAACGCGACTAGTGGATAGACGACAATACCTGGGTGAGCAAGTGGCGAGCGTATGCCGGTTAAGGCAGCAATAAAGGCCATTAGCCAAGCGGCGATGGATAAGGTACTCATCAGGCTGAGATCCCAGCCATGGGCAAACTTCATCGTGAAATAAATGTCAGCAGCATGAAACAGTAAGGCTAGCGTAGTGATAATGCCGACAGGTAGTAGTAATTTACGGGCACTATTGTCACGTTTGACAAAATTGCGGATAAGAATAAGGCTGCAACTTAAATAGAGTAGAAAGGCTAATGCGTTGGCAATGGCCATGGAGGAGGGTCCTTAAATTCCGGTTCGCTGTATCCAGCAAGGTGCCTGCTAATGATAAACGATCAGCTGCTCTGCTGGGAATCATATCAGTTATAATATAGTGTCTATCTTAACAGTACTGATTGTTTCAGTAGCGATGCAGGATACATTATGTTTGACAGCCTAAGTGACAGACTTGCCGGTAGTCTCAAAAAACTGCGCGGCCAGGGTCGAATCACCGAAGATAATATTAAAGAAACGCTGCGTGAAGTACGCATGGCGTTATTGGAAGCTGACGTAGCTCTGCCCGTAGTTCGTGAATTTATCGAAAAGGTAAAAGAGCGGGCAATGGGGCAGGATGTTATGCGCAGCCTCAGCCCGGGACAAGTTTTCGTCAAGATCGTCAACGATGAACTGGTCGCGGTGATGGGGGATGAAGACAACAGTCTTAATCTGAACACTCAGCCACCGGCAGTTATTCTGATGGCCGGTTTACAAGGTGCCGGTAAAACAACAAGCGTGGCCAAACTCGCCCGCTGGTTAAAGGAAAGACAGAAAAAATCGGTGATGGTTGCCAGTGCCGATATTTATCGCCCGGCAGCGATTGAGCAGCTGAAAACGCTTGCTAAAGATGTCGAAGCCAAGTTTTTCCCAAGTGATAGCAGTCAAGATCCGGTGGCCATCGCTCAGGCAGCAATTGCACAGGCAAAACTTGAATACGTTGATGTGGTGATTATTGATACGGCAGGCCGACTGCATATCGATGATGACATGATGAGTGAGATCAAACAGATCCATGCGGCGATAAACCCTGTGGAAACACTGTTCACTGTCGACAGTATGACGGGGCAGGATGCCGCGAACACCGCCAGAGCGTTTAATGATGCATTACCGCTAACTGGCGTAATTTTGACTAAAACGGATGGTGATGCCCGGGGTGGAGCTGCATTATCCATCCGGCATATCACCGGCAAGCCAATCAAGTTTATGGGCGTGGGCGAAAAAACCACGGCCCTGGAAGTCTTTCATCCAGAGCGTGTTGTCTCCAGAATTCTGGGTATGGGCGATGTCCTTTCTCTGGTTGAGGAAGCACAGCAAAAGCTGGATGCCGGTTCGGCGGAGAAGCTCGCAAACAAACTCAAAAAAGGCAAAGGCTTTGATTTAGAAGATTTTCGCGATCAATTACAGCAGATGAGCAAGATGGGGGGAATTTCCTCGCTGATTGATAAATTACCGGGAATGGGGCAGCTTCCTGCTGCGGTAAAAAACCAGGCAAATGATAAAGAACTGGTAAAAATGGAAGCAATGATTAATTCGATGACGCCTAAAGAGCGTCGCCGGCCGGAATTAATCAAAGGCTCGCGCAAGAAGCGCATCGCAATCGGGTCGGGAACGCACATTCAGGACGTGAACCGGTTGCTGAAACAGTTCACCCAAATGCAGAAAATGATGAAGAAAATGGGTCAGAAAGGTGGAATGGCCAAAATGATGCGTGGTCTGGGCGGCAAACTGCCAATGGGCGGCGGTGGCATGCCATTTTAATACAAACCCATTTACAGCTTTGCAAACCCAACATAAGTGCGTAAAATAACAATATTTTCCATCCAGATTTTCAACGGGCAGGTTTATGGTAACAATCAGAATGACACGTGGCGGCGCTAAAAAGCGTCCTTTTTATGGCATTGTTGTAACCGATTCGCGCAGCAAGCGCGATGGTCGTTATATTGAGCGTGTTGGTTTCTTTAACCCAATCGCTAAAGGTCAGGAAGAAGAATTACGTATTGATTTAGAGCGTGTTCAGCATTGGATCAGCCAGGGTGCACAAACCTCTGAACGTGTTGCTCAGCTGATTAAGAAAGCGCAAAAAGCAGCTTAATTTTTCTCCGGGAGCATCGTTATGGCGGATGCCAGCGAATATATCCCGGTAGGGAAGATATCGGGGGTTTTTGGCGTTAAAGGTTGGGTAAAGGTTTTTTCTTTTACTGAACCACGCGAAAACATCCTGGAATATAAACCGCTTTATGTGCTGCGGCACGGTGATTGGCTACCGATTGATGTTAATGGTGGTCAATTGCAGGGAAAAGCGGTAGTCATGAGTCTCGAAAATGTCACCGACCGCGAACAGGCGATGGCGTTGATAGGTTCTGAATTAGCGATCAAACGATCGCAATTGGTCGAAACTGAAGACGATGAGTTTTACTGGGCTGATCTGATCGGTTTATCAGTGGTTAATACTGAAGATCAGTTGCTGGGACAGGTTGACCATTTGCTGGAAACAGGTGCCAATGATGTCCTGGTAGTAGACGCAATAGAACCAGATACGCAGTATCTGATTCCGTTTGTGTTAGAGAAAACAGTGCTGGATGTTGATCTGGAGAACAAACAAATCCGGGTCGACTGGCAGACTGATTATCTTTGAAGATGAAATGAAACTGTCGATAATTTCGCTGTTTCCAGAGATGTTTGATGCAGTAACAGAATATGGCGTAACCGGACGGGCGGTAAAGCAGGGGAAGTTAACCCTGAATTATTTGAACCCGCGAGAATTTACGTTTGATAAGCACCAGACGGTGGATGATCGACCCTATGGCGGTGGTCCTGGAATGGTGATGAAAGTTAGCCCCTTGTTGGCTGCCATTAATTCGGCAAAACAACAACTTGGTGATGATGCGAAGGTGGTTTACCTGTCACCACAAGGGCAAAAGCTGGATCAGCATGCGTTAGGCAAAATGGCTGAACGCAAGGCAATGATTCTGCTGGCTGGCCGCTATGAAGGTATTGATGAGCGGCTGGTGGAACAGGAAATTGATGAGGAATGGTCAATTGGTGACTATGTCCTTAGCGGAGGTGAACTGGCAGCCATGGTCATGATTGATGGTGTAGCCCGTTTGCTGCCTGGCGTGCTGGGTGATGCAGAGTCGGCAGAGCAAGACTCGTTTATGAATGGTCTTTTGGATCATCCACATTACACCCGGCCGGAAACGTTAAATGGCCAGACGGTACCTGAGGTATTGTTAGGTGGAAATCATGAGGCAATACGCAAGTGGCGCCTCAAGCAGTCCTTGGGACGAACATGGTTACGGCGACCTGATTTGTTGGAATTGATAACTTTAACAACAGAGCAAGCCGCTTTATTGGAAGAATTTATTGCCGAGCGCGGGCAGGATTAGTTGGGAGCAAACAATGAGTAACATTATCGATCAGCTTAACGCTGAACAATTGAGAACCGATATTCCGGATTTTTCTGCCGGTGACACTGTTATTGTCAAGGTTCGTATTAAAGAAGGCGAACGTGAGCGTGAACAGGCATTTGAAGGTGTCGTTATCGCAAAACGTAACCGTGGTTTGCATTCAGCTTTCACTGTTCGCAAAATTTCTAACGGTGTTGGTGTGGAACGTGTTTTTCAAACACACAGCCCTACTGTTGCCAGTGTTGACGTAAAACGCCGTGGTGCTGTTCGCCGTGCGAAACTGTACTACTTGCGTGACCTGGCGGGTAAAGCAGCACGGATCAAAGAAAAATTGTAAGCACAGCGGATCGGTTGATTCGTTGTTCTTTAAAAGGGACAAAGCATTTTTGCTTTGTCCCTTTTTTATACGCTGAATTTGTTAGCCTGTTTGTTGATTGGGTGAGAAAGTCACATGACAAAATCAAGCGAGACTGAAATACGTTATCTGCAAGGTTTTCTTGATGTGTTGTGGCTGGAAGCAGGGCTTAGCAGCAACACAATCGCTGCTTATCGACATGATTTGCTTGCTTTTGCTAGTTGGTTGCAACCTTTGGAAGTGAGTTTGGCCACCGCAGAGGCCGAGCATATTCAGCGTTATTTGCAACAACGTATGCGAGAAGGGAAGAAAGTTCGCAGTGATGCGCGCTTGTTATCCAGTTTAAGACGTTTTTACCGATATTTATGCCGTGAAAGCCTGCGGGACTCAGATCCGACAGCCATGCTGGAGTCACCCAGACTGGGCAAACCCTTACCGGCAAGTTTGTCAGAAGCCGATGTCGACAAGTTGTTGGCACAACCGGATACAGAAACGGCGCTGGGAATGCGCGATCGCACCATGCTGGAAGTGTTATACGCCACAGGATTACGCGTTTCAGAGCTGGTGGCCTTAACCTTTGAACAATTGAATATGCGCCAAGGCTTAATTCGCTGTATCGGTAAGGGAAATAAAGAACGGCTGGTACCGCTGGGTGAAGTTGCGCTTGATTGGCTGCAGCGCTACTTGCTGGAAAGTCGTCCACAACTACTGAATGGCCAAATTACTGATGATTTGTTCCCTACTCGCCGGGGAAAATCAATGACGCGACAAGCGTTCTGGTACCTTATCAAGCGCTACGCAGTATCCGCGCATATCGATAAAACACTTTCGCCTCACACACTACGCCACGCTTTTGCCACTCACTTGCTAAATCATGGTGCTGATCTGCGTGTCGTGCAATTACTGCTCGGGCATGCTGATTTGTCCACAACGCAGATCTATACCCATGTTGCCAAGGCGCGCTTGCAACAAATGCATCATCAGCATCATCCGCGCGGCTGATATTTCGCGCCAGTTAGAGGTCAATGGTAAACTGGCCGGTTAAAACTGATTATATTTGGGAGAAGTCACCGTGCCGTCATTTGATATTGTTTCTGAAGTGAATAAACACGAGCTGAGCAATGCGGTAGATCAAACAAATCGCGAGCTTGATAATCGTTTTGATTTTCGTGGAACTGACGCCAAAGTAGAGCAGTCTGAAAAAACGCTGACGATGTATGCCAACAGTGATTTTCAACTGGATCAACTGCTTGATATCCTCAGAATGAAACTGGTTAAGCGTGGTATTGATGTCAGTTGCCTTGAGCTTAAAGACCCGATGGGGCATGGAAAAATGCGCAAGCAGGACGTGATTGTGCGTGAAGGTATTGATAAAGATCTGTCACGTACCATCGTCAAGCTGATCAAGGAAAGTAAAATAAAAGTTCAGGCAGCAGTACAAGGCGACAGCGTCAGAGTTACCGGTAAAAAACGAGATGATCTGCAACAGGTGATGGCTTTGTTGAAAGGCCATGAGTCAGTGGATATGCCACTGCAATTTAATAATTTTCGCGATTAAGAGAACAGACAGAATGAAATTGAGCCTGTTGATGTGGTTGTCACTGCTGAGTGTGAACTGGGCCTATGCGGCTGATATGTCGGTGTTGAGGGAGGAGCTCAGCAAGCAATTGCCGGATATGGAGCTGCAATCATTAGCACCAGTTGCCAACACCGGCTTATATGAAGCCGTTATTGACGACAGGATTTATTATTTCACTGCAGACGGGAAATACTTGTTGCAGGGAGATATTGTGTCCCTGCAGTCGCGGGAAAATATTACAGAATCACGGCGCACGGAAATAAAGCAAGCGCTGCTGGAAACGCTTGATGAAGATGATCTCATCATTTTTGCTGCGAAAAAGCCTGACTATACCGTCACGGTTTTTACC
>CANRLD010000003.1 GCA_947631375.1 uncultured Methylophaga sp.
TGATAATTGTTCGTGCTTCAGACGTACCAACCTATGTGGAATATGGTGGTGCTGACATGGGCGTAGCAGGCAAGGATGTATTAATGGAGTTTCCGGACTCCAAGTTATATGAGCCGGTTGATTTGCGTATTGCCCGTTGCAAGTTGATGACGGCAGGCAAACAGGATGCTGAAGCAACAACAGGACGGTTGAGAGTAGCGACTAAGTTTGTTGAAAGTACTCGGCGCTTTTATGCCAAGCAGGGTCAGCAAGTCGAAATTATTAAACTCTACGGTTCGATGGAGTTGGCACCTCTGGTGGGTATGGCTGACCGGATTGTCGATGTGGTTGATACTGGCAATACGCTGCGAGCAAATGGGCTGATCCCGATGGAACACATTGCGGATATCAGTTCGCGATTGGTGGTCAATAAGGCATCAATGAAAACCAAACATACACGGATACAGCAGTTTATTGAGCGTATCCGTCAGGCAGTCAATGAGCAGTCAACATGATAAAAATAAGCGAATTAACGTTTCAGCAGGCTGATTTTTGGGACAAGCTTGCTGATTTACTTGCATGGGAAGGTGTTTCTGATGCAACGGTTACCGAGACCGTAAAAAACATTCTGGCCGATGTGAAAAAACGCGGTGACGCAGCCGTAGTCGAGTACAGCCAACGCTTTGATCGAGTTAAAGCCAGCAGTATGGCTGAACTGGAAATCCCGGTAGAGCGCGCCGCCGCAGCGTTGGCGGCACTCCCGGCTGATCAGCGTCAAGCGCTGCAACAGGCGGCAGAACGTATCCGCAGTTATCACCAGCATCAGAAGCAGGAATCCTGGCACTATACTGAGGCGGACGGCACCTTGCTAGGACAGCAGGTTACACCATTGGATCGGGCGGGTTTATACGTGCCGGGTGGCAAGGCGGCTTATCCTTCTTCGGTATTGATGAATGCGATTCCGGCCAAAGTGGCTGGCGTGCAGGAGTTGATCATGGTGGTGCCGACACCGGATGATGATGTCAATGAATTGGTACTTGCCGCTGCCGCCATTGCTGGTGTGGATCGTATTTTCTCTATTGGTGGTGCCCAGGCGGTTGCGGCGCTGGCTTATGGTACTGAAACGATTCCACAGGTTGATAAAATTGTTGGCCCAGGGAATATTTATGTGGCCACCGCAAAAGGCATGGTATTTGGCACGGTAGGGATCGATATGATTGCCGGCCCTTCTGAAATACTGGTCATCTGCGACGGTAAAACGGATCCCGAGTGGATTGCCATGGATCTGTTTTCACAGGCAGAGCATGATGAAGATGCGCAATCAATTTTGATTTCTCCTGATGCTGATTTCCTGCAACAAGTAAAAGCAGCTATAGCCCGGCTGTTGCCCACGATGGAGCGGAGGGAGATTATTGAAACCTCATTAACCAATCGTGGCGCGATGATTCTGGTTGATGATATGGCCCAAGCCATTGAAGTTTGCAATTATATTGCTCCTGAGCATCTGGAGCTGTCAGTAGATGAGCCGCTGGAAATGGCCAAGCAAATTCGCCATGCCGGAGCGATTTTTCTTGGGCGATATACACCGGAAGCACTCGGCGATTATTGTGCAGGGCCAAATCACGTGTTGCCGACCTCACGTACCGCACGATTCAGTTCACCTTTAGGCGTCTATGATTTCCAGAAACGCTCCAGTCTGATTCAGGTGTCAGCGCAAGGCGCACAAAATCTAGGGAAAATGGCCTCGGTATTGGCGCGAGGCGAAAGTCTGACTGCGCATGCCAGAAGCGCTGAGTACCGTTTACAGGAAGAATAATGAGCCGCTACTGGAGTGATTTTGTGCATTCGCTCGAGCCTTATGTGCCGGGTGAGCAGCCGCAAGGCCATAATCTCGTAAAACTCAATACCAATGAAAATCCGTTTGCTCCATCACCAAAGGTGCTGGAAGCCATCCGAATGGCAACAACGGATCGTTTGCGGTTGTATCCGGTGCCGGATGGTGGGCCGTTAAGGCTGGCGATTGCGGGCTATTATCAGGTTCCAGCCGAGTATGTTTTTGTTGGAAATGGCTCTGATGAAGTGCTGGCTCATGTGTTTAACGCGTTGTTCAGGCATGACAAACCAGTGCTGTTTCCTGATGTGACCTACAGTTTCTACCCAGTCTATTCCCAACTATATAATATCGAGCCGGCGTTAGTGCCGCTGAATGCCGATTTTCAGATTGATATCGCTGATTATCAGCGTGACAACGGCGGTATTATTTTGCCTAATCCCAATGCACCAACGGGCAGCTTGTTATCGCTGGAACAGATCCAGCGACTACTTGAAATGAATACTGACTCGGTGGTCGTTATCGACGAGGCTTATATCGATTTTGGTGGTGAAAGTGCGATTCCACTGACGCAACGCTTTCCCAACCTGCTGGTGACCCAAACATTATCAAAATCACGCAGTCTGGCTGGTATGCGCATTGGCTTTGCGATTGGCGATCCTCAATTGATTGAGGCGCTGATACGGGTAAAGGACAGTTTTAATTCTTATCCGCTGGACAGTCTGGCGATTGCGGCAGGGGTGGCGTCTTTTCAGGATGAAGCGTATTTTCAACAATGCCGGCAACAAGTCATTGATGAACGCGAATGGTTGATTAGCGCCATGCAGGAGCTGGGCTTTGAAGTGCTGCCTTCGGCTGCCAATTTTGTGTTTGCGCGTCATCCACAACATGATGCTGCCACGCTGGCTGCTGGGTTACGAGAAAAAAAGGTCATTGTCAGGCATTTCAACAAGCCAAGGATTGAGCAGTTTCTGCGGATCAGTATTGGCGATCGCAGCGAGAACCAGCTGCTGATGAGTCAGCTCGATCTGCTGGTTTAGCGGGCGGTCGGCTCCGCATTTTGCAGCTGTCTGAAACGTTGTAAGCCCTGCTCATACAATTGTGCTAAATCGTTGGTTTCGGCTTGTAACTGCTCAATGCTTTGCCGATTGTTATTGAGTTCCTGCTGCGCTGCCTGCAAGCGGTTTTTTAGGTTTTCGCTAAGACTTATCCCACTTAATTCATTTTCCGCTGCCTGCTGTTGTGTCTGTTGCAGACGCTGATATAAGTCACGGCGTTTTTCCTTGAGCATCATTAGCCGATTTTCACGTTGCTGCAAATCCTGGTCCCTTGCATTGAGCAAACCTAGCTCGGATTGATATTTGGTTTTCAAGTTATGATCATAAATAGCCTGTTTACGCTGGTTTTCTGCCGCTAGTTGCGCTGCGTGTTTAGCTTGTTGTTGTCGTTCCTGTTCCTGTTGTTGCTCCACGACCTGGCTCATGGTCAATGCGGGCGGAACCCGCTGAATCAGTCGCATCGATTTCTCATCCAGAATATCGTAACCTTGCTGGCTGACCTCGGCTGGCAGAGTTTTACTCAAAGTGGGAGTGCCATTGTCATCAATAAAGCGATAAAGCTCTGCAGCAGCAACGGGCGTGGTAATGATCATATTGCTGCTGAACATCAATGTCGCTGCCAGGCGTATTGAAACCATCTTTACTTTCCAAAGAGTTGTATTAATGTGAGTGATATTGAGCATTTTATTCTGTTTATCATATCTTTGCTGGCGAATACCTTTTCGGCATTGAGTGGTGGCGGTGCCGGCCTGATCCAGTTTCCAGTATTGATTTTTTTGGGGTTAAGTTTCTCGGTCGCGTTAGCTACCCATAAAGTTGCCAGTGTGGCGCTTGGGTTGGGAGCGGCGCTGCGCTACGTGTCCAGTAGTCGTTTAGAGCGTCAGTTTGTCTTCCTGCTGTTGGTGGCTGGTTTGCCCGGAGTGGTGCTTGGTGGCAGTATTATTTTATTGATCCCCGATAGAATCGCAGAGATAGCCCTGGGGATATTGACAGGAACCGTTGGGTTGTACTCTTTGTGCAAGCCGGCCTTGGGGCAACAATATGTGCCGATCCATCGCGAGCGGCGAGGCTATCTGGTTGGAGCTGTTGTCCTGTTTTTGCTGGGGATCCTGAATGGCTCACTCACTTCCGGAACCGGCTTGTTTGTAACGTTGTGGCTGATATTGTGGTTTGGTATGGATTACCAGCGTGCGGTCGCCTATACACTGATTCTGGTCGGGCTATTCTGGAATGGTGTCGGTGCTATCACTTTAGGGATCTTGGGGGAAATTCGTTGGGACTGGTTGCCTGCTTTATTACTTGGCTCATTGCTTGGTGGTTATTTGGGCTCTCACTTGGCACTGCGTTGGGGCAATCGCTGGATCAAGCGTAGTTTTGAAATTGTCACCATCCTGATTGCAGTCAGATTGATAGCAGGATCAATCTGACATCAGATTCCATATCGCTCACGATAGTCTTTTACCGCCGGCAGGTATTGTTTTAACGCTGGATGATCTTGTAAATAGCTAAGTAAATCGAGCAGGCAGATGATACTGACAACCGGAATCTGATGCGTTTTTTCTATTTGCTGAATAGCGGATAATTCACCCTGGCCTCGTTCCTGACGATCTAGGGCGATAATGACCCCTGCCGGTGTAGCGCCGGCTGCATGAATAATATCGATGGATTCACCTACTGAAGTGCCCGCCGAGATCACATCATCAATGATCAATACGTTGCCTTTCAGATCTGCGCCGACCAATTGACCGCCTTCTCCGTGATCTTTTTTCTCTTTGCGGTTAAAGACATACGGCACATCACGATTATGATGATCGGCAAGTGCGACCACTGTGGTTGAGACCAGCGGGATGCCTTTGTATGCCGGTCCAAACAGTAGATCGTAATCAAGTGTTGATTCACTGATTGCTTGTGCGTAGAAACGTCCCAGGCTGGCCAACGTTGCTCCGCTATTGAACAAACCGCTGTTAAAAAAATACGGGCTGATACGACCGGATTTCAATGTGAACTGACCGAATCGCAGCACACCGGTACGCAGTGCAAATTCAATAAAGTTGCGTTGATAATCTTTCATGAGTTTCCGTTTTGGATTAAATAAACTGCGGTCTGGCCGAACAGGTTCGGTAATAGGCGGATCGCCAGCGTATCCTTGTGTTTGTGATTGACAACACTGCGATTAATCACATTGTAGCCGTATTGCTGGCAGAGTTTTTCAAAGTCTTTCAACGTGCAGAGGTGAATGTTGGGCGTATCGAACCAGGCATTAGGCAGACTTTTGGATACCGGCATTTTGCCACCCAGCCCCAGCTGAATACGGCATTGCCAATGACCAAAATTAGGGAAGCCGATGATACCTTGTTTACCGACACGCATGATTTCCCGGATGAGAAAATCGGGCCGTTTTACCGCCTGCAGTGTTTGCGAAAGAATGACAAAATCAAAGCTTCGATCAGCAAACTGGTTCAGGCCCTCATCCAGATCGGCCTGAATTACATTGATGCCTGCCTCAATACATTTGGTGAATTTGCTGTTATCAATTTCCAGCCCGTAGCCGGAAATATGGCGTTGCTGAAGATGTTTCAGTAAGGCGCCATTACCGCAGCCCAGATCCAATACTCTCGCATGCTCGGGGATCCAGTCACTGATTACTTGTAAATCAACCCGTAATGTCATCAGATGGCTACCTCTTTAGCGACACGTTGCATATAGCTGGCAAAGATTTCCATATAACGTGGGATGGGAAGTAAAAAGGCATCGTGCCCTTGTGTCGCCTCAATTTCTGCATAGGTAACGGATTTGCCGGCACTGAGCAAGGCATTGACGATTTCCTCGGAGCGTACTGGCGAAAACCGCCAGTCACTGGTAAAGGAAATAATCAATGATTTCGCTGTGATCGGACTTACTGCCTGTCGCAGGTCGTCATCAAACTCCTTGGCAGGGTCGAAATAATCCAGCGCTTTGGTCATCAACAAGTAGCTATTGGCATCAAAACGCTCGACAAAACTGGAGCTTTGATAACGTAAATAACTCTCTATCTGGAATTCAACATCATAACCATATTGTATTTTGCCGCTGCGCAGCTCTCGGCCAAATTTTTCGCCCATTGCCTCGTCAGAGAGATAAGTGATATGACCAAGCATTCGGGCAAGCCCCAGGCCATGTCGAGGAATGGTATTGAACTCGGTATAACGACCTTCATGAAACTCGGGATCAGATTTGATAGCGGTACGGGCCACTTCGTTGAAGGCAATGTTCTGTGCGGATAATTTGGGTGCCGCAGCAATAATCAGCGCATGGTTTACCCGTTCCGGTAATGCAATGGCCCAATGTAATGCCTGCATGCCGCCGAGGCTGCCGCCAACCACCGCCGCCCATTTTTCAATGCCCAGTGCATCGGCGAGAATGGCCTGACTGTTGACCCAGTCGGCTACGGTTACAAACGGAAAGTCAGGACCGTATTGTTTACCGGTTGCCGGATTAATCGTATTCGGGCCGGTAGAGCCTTTGCAGCCGCCAAGGTTATTCGGGCATACAACAAAAAAACGCTCAGTATCAATGGCTTTTCCAGGGCCAATGGCGCTGTCCCACCAGCCGGGTTTACGGTCTTCGGTTGAGTGATAACCTGCTGCATGATGATCGCCAGACAAGGCATGACAAATTAATACAGCATTACTTTTATCGGTATTCAACTTGCCATAGGTTTCATAAATTAAACTGAATTGTGGCAGCGTCCGGCCACACTCCAAAAGCAGTGGAGTATCAATGTGCAGATGTGAAGGGGTCACCAATCCGACAGAATCAGTTGGTAGGGAGACTGACATAATATGCTGTGATCCTATAAAGAATTAATACTGGTTGTAAGCTGCGCCGAGCAATAATGGCATGACAAGCATTGATAACACCTGCAGCCCTAAAATGACGACCAGCGGTGACAGATCAATGCCGCCCAGCAATGGCATTCGTTGCCGCACCGGAGCAAGCAATGGCGCATTGATTGAGCTAATCAGATTAAACACAGGATTATAACCTTGCGGTGCCAGCCAGCTGAGCAGCACTTCAACGATAATGGTGATAGTGAAGAGGCTGATAAATAACGAAAATAACTCGGCCGTGGTCAGCAATAATAAACCGAACAAACCGTTTAATGCCGGCCAGCTGCTTGATAGGCTGAGCAATAAGGTCAGCTTAATCAGCGTAACTAGAATCAACAACAAAAACACGGCGGAATCAAGTTGTCGTGAGCTTGGCATGATACTGCGAAGTGGTGCACACAATGGTTCAGTAAGGCGGATGATTGCCTGAATGAGAGGATGCGTAAACGGCGCTCTGATCAGTGGCAATAATAATCGTATCGCGACAATGTACATATACAGTTGAAACAGTGTTTCAACCAGAAACATCAAGGGTGTTGAGAAATAACTGTCAGGCATGATGATCTTGTCCCAGTTCATCGCCCAGAGCACGCGCACGTAGTGCTGCCGCTACCAGGGCGTTTTCAAATAAGCTATGCAAGCCACCATCCTCCAGCTCATGAATAGCACGTTCAGTGGTGCCGCCAGGTGACGTGACCTGTTGACGCAAAACGCTGGCAGGTTCGCCACTTTCCAGCGCCATTTTAGCCGCACCAAAAGCCGTTTCCAAACACAATAGTCTGGCAGTTTCCGCTGGTAAGCCTAATTCGATTGCGGCGGCTTCCATCGCTTCCATGACCAAAAAGAAATATGCCGGGCCACTGCCGGATAATGCTGTTACGGCATCCATATGCTGTTCGCTGTCTAACCAGATTGTCAGGCCGCAGGCACGTAAAATGGATTCGGCCAGTTCATGCTGTTGATGATTAACATGGGAATTGGCATATAACGCTGTTGCGCCTGCTTCAACCAGCGCTGGCGTGTTAGGCATAGCGCGAACAATTGCCGCTGCCGGATTGCCCAGCCAGCGATCGATATCGTCGATACGAATACCTGCTGCAATGGAAATTAATAATTGTTCTGCACGCCAATGATTACGTAACGTTTTGACAACATTCTGCAAATGTTGTGGTTTAACCGCCAGAATAACCGCGTCTGCGCCATCAATTGCCTGCAGATTGTCGGTAAAAGTCTGAACCGGATAGCGATGATTAAGTGATTCCAGCACAGCGCTTTGGCTATCTGCTACGCGGATGTTCCCGGCGGGCATACCATTGGCGATCAGACCGGCAATCAGGCTGCGTGCCATATTCCCACCACCGATAAAGGCCAACTTGCAGGGTGTCATGTCAATCTTTCTCCATAGGTTCATTCGATCATTGCTGGTAGTGTACTGGTTATTGTTTTGTCGGGGTATGTCTCTCGCCGAACAAAGCGGTACCGACTCTGACCATGGTGCTGCCCTTGGTGATTGCCGAGGCTAAATCAGCAGACATGCCCATTGATAGCGTATCCACTTGTGGATGATGCGTCTTGAGAAGCTCAAACAGCTGTTGGGCACGGCCGAAGGTTTCCAGCTGTTGTGCTTTGGTTTCGGCAATGGCCGGGATGACCATCATGCCACGCAGACAAAGGTTTTGCAGCTGGTTGATGGCTTGTGCCAGTTCCAGCAGCATATCGGGCATGATCCCAGCCTTGGTTGCTTCCTGATCAAGATTTACCTGTAAACAGATGTTAAGTGGTGGCAATTCGGCAGGACGTTGTGCCGCTAAACGCTGGGCAACTTTCATCCGGTCAATACTGTGTACCCAGTCAAAATGAGCAGCAATATCCCGTGTTTTGTTTGATTGTACCGGACCAATAAAATGCCACTCCAGTGGTAGATCCTGTAAGGCCAAGATTTTTTCCAGTGCTTCCTGCAGATAATTTTCACCGAAGCGCATTTGTCCAGCGGCAGCTAATTGGCGAATGCGGGAGGCTGGCCAGGTTTTACTGACAGCCAGTAGCTGGACCGAGTTGGTCGGTCGCTGAGCCTGTTGCTCTGCCATTTTGATGATGTTCATCACAGATTGCAGACGTGTATTTGAATTTGTCATATTGCAAGCCAGTCTGGAGCACGCTACCTTAGCCGTTCTCGTGAGTTGTCAGTGACAACCAAGTGTCGTTGTCGAATAAGGAATGTGCATGGATATTACTGAATTGCTGACATTTAGTGCAAAAAACAATGCGTCGGACTTGCACATTTCAGCTGGTGAACCACCGATGATTCGCGTCGATGGGGATATTAAACGTATCAATCTGCCAGCGATGGAACATAAAGAAGTGCATGCCATGGTGTATGACATTATGAATGATCGTCAGCGCAAGGATTTTGAGGAGTTTCTGGAAGCAGACTTCTCATTTGAGATTCCAAATCTGGCACGATTCAGGGTTAACGTTTTTAATCAGAACCGTGGAGCCGCAGCTGTTTTTCGTACCATTCCATCAACAGTGCTGACCCTTGAAGACCTTGGTGCGCCTGAAATCTTCAAGCAGATCGCTGATAACTCACGCGGGATTGTCCTGGTTACCGGACCAACCGGATCAGGTAAGTCAACCACACTGGCTGCGATGGTGAATTATCGAAATGAAAAAGATAATGAACACATTCTGACGATTGAAGACCCCATCGAGTTTGTTCATCGCAGTAAAAAGTGTCTGGTTAATCAGCGTGAAGTGCATCGTGATACGCACGGTTTCAGTGAGGCTTTACGCAGCGCGCTGCGTGAAGATCCAGATATTATTCTGGTTGGTGAGTTGCGTGATCTGGAGACGATACGGTTGGCATTGACCGCCGCAGAAACCGGACATTTGGTTTTTGGAACCTTGCATACTTCCTCGGCGGCGAAAACGATTGACCGGATTATTGATGTCTTTCCCGCTGCCGAAAAAGACATGATACGGTCGATGTTGTCGGAATCGTTACGGGCGGTTATTTCGCAAACCTTATTAAAGAAAGTGGGTGGTGGTCGAATTGCGGCGCATGAAATCATGATTGGCACACCTGCTATCCGTAACCTGATTCGCGAAGACAAGGTGCCGCAGATGTATTCGTCAATTCAGACTGGCGGTGCACTGGGTATGCAGACTTTGGATCAGTGCCTGCAGGATCTGTTACGTCGTCAGCAAATCACCAAACAGGAAGCATTGCCGCGAGCAGTGAATAAGGATCTGTTTCGCTAGGAGGGCATGATGGATATTGTCGCTATATTAAGGGCAGCGGTAAAACACGAAGCGTCAGATATCTTTATCACTTCGGGTCGACCACCGACACTTAAAGTGAATGGCCGTATGGCAACGCTTTCACAGGAACCTCTGACGGAAGACGCAGCACGTGAGCTGGTGTTAAGCACCATGAATGACGAGCAAAAGCGTGTTTTTGAGCGTGATAAAGAATGTAATTATGCAATTGATACCAAAGGGGCGGGTCGGTTCAGGGTCAGTGCACTTTATCAACGTAGCTGTATTGCCATGGTATTACGTCTGGTAAAAGGCGAGATTCCGACCATCGAAGAGTTGCATGTGCCGGAGATCATCAAAGACTTGGCGATGACAAAGCGCGGGCTAGTTATCTTTGTTGGAGCTACCAGCAGTGGGAAATCGACTACGCTGGCCGCAATGATTGGTTATCGAAACCAGAACAGCACCGGCCATATTCTGACAATAGAGGATCCCATCGAGTTTGATCACAAACACGCAGGCTGTGTGGTGACGCAGCGTGAAGTTGGTGTTGATACGGATTCATACGAAATTGCCCTGAAAAACTCGTTACGTCAGGCGCCTGACGTTATTATGATCGGCGAGATTCGTAGCCGCGACACGATGAACCATGCGATTTCCTTTGCTGAAACCGGCCATTTATGCCTTTCCACCCTGCATGCTAATAATGCCAACCAGGCGATGGAGCGCATTATTAACTTTTTTCCGGAAGACAGACACCAACAACTATTTCTGGATTTGTCTCTGAATCTGAAAGCTGTTGTAGCGCAACGATTAATTCCTAAAAAAGATGGTTCAGGGCGCGCGGTAGCGGTGGAAGTCCTGTTGAATACACCATTGATTGGCGATTTGATAGAAAAAGGCAAGATTTCCGAGATAAAGGATGTAATGAAACGCTCTCGTGAATCTGGTATGCAAACCTTTGATCAAGCGCTTTACGAGCTGTACAAAGCCGGCGAGATTTCCTATGAAGATGCGTTGCGTAATGCGGATTCAAGCAATGAAGTCAGACTAATGATTAAACTCGGATCGGCGACGGGAGAACTTCCCACAGAAACGGCCGTAAATACCTTGTCATTAGAAGATGAAAATAAGCTTGAAGGAACGCGCTTTTAGTCATTCCAAAAATTATTATTTTTTTTAGAGATTTTGTCTTTTTTTAAGTATGTTACAATTTTGCCGTAATCGTATTACCATGATGCCTGAGCATTGCAATACGAAGCTCTTACAGGTGTCAGCCAAGTCATCGACAAACGATTAACAATTCTAAGCAATAATCAAAAGGAACTACAATTATGAATATTTCAGTAAAATTAACGGCAGCATTGCTGACGATTGGTTTGCTGGCGGGTTGTGCAGGCCCTAATCAGCGTGCTTATGATAATTTCACACTATGCTCTGCAGTCGGTGGACTTGTGGGTGGCGCCGCTGTTGGCGCAGCAGCCAGTGGCGGTTCAGGTGCTGTTGGTGGTGCCGCTGTTGGTGCAGCGTTAGCATTACTGCTGTGTCCATCTGATGATGCTCAAGCTGAAGAAGTTGCTGTTGCTGATACTACCACTTGTGCACTTGAGCCTGTACCAGGTGCGTTACGCGATGCAAATGGTTGTGCAATGGATTCAGACAATGATGGCGTCGTTGATGGTATCGATATGTGCGCTAACACTCCTGCGGGTGTAACGGTTGATGAAGTTGGTTGCCCCATTGATTCAGACAGAGACGGTGTAGCAGATTACAAAGATCTGTGCCCTAACACACCGGAAGGCGTAATTGTTGACCAAGATGGTTGCCCGATTGCTGGTCAAACGATCCTTTCTTTAACCGGTGTTAACTTTGAGTTTGATAAAGCGTCATTAACGGCTGATGCACAATCAACACTTGATGAGGCTGTTGAAGCATTGCTGAATACAGACGAAGTCGTTGAAGTACGTGTTGAAGGTCACACCGACAGCATCGGTACTGAAGCATACAACCAAAAACTGTCGCAAGAGCGTGCTGAGTCAGTTGTTGAATACCTGGTTTCAAAAGGTGTTAACGGTAACAATCTGATTCCAGTTGGTATGGGTGAGACCTCACCGATTGCTAACAACGAGTCAGCTGCTGGTCGTGCATTGAACCGTCGTGTTGACTTTGTTGTTAATACCAAATAAATACGACACACCATAGTAGTACAGAAAAGGCCCTTAACCGGGCCTTTTTTGTGCTTGTCTGTTGCGTATTTTAAGCCTTTTACTACCTTATCCTGGTTGAAATATTTACACGTCACCGTGTTTTTTCTATAGATGCAAAGCAGTAAGGAAGAGGTGTAATTGTTCTAAATGTTTATTAAATTAACAAGTTATCTGTCTGGCACGCTTTGTGAACTGATCTTTAGTGGCATGGTGGTTAGCGATAGCTGCTTATTCCGTGCATAAATATTTGAATTATATTTTCAGCAGGAGATTAATTATGAATAAAGATATTGCTTCAGGTAAATGGACCCAGTTTAAAGGTCAGTTCAGAGAGAAGTGGGGTGAGCTGACAAATGATGAGGTGGAACAAACCAAAGGCAGCATCCAGCAATTAAGCGGGCTGTTGCAAGAGCGTTATGGGCTTGCTAAAGATCAGGCCGAGAAAGAAATTGACGCACTGCTTAAGTAGCCAGCATGATCGATGTGCTGCATGGCAGCTAGTTCGAAGAGTGATGATAAAGGTGCTGTAGTGGCGCCTTTATTGTTTTTGTACATCGATGTGAATATTTTCCTGGCAAGGTTTGTAATATGTTCACGTCTAATCACAATAACTACGGCTTTTATAAGCTATCTGTTTGAATCTAAACAATATAATTGGTTGGCATGATTTTCGCTATCACAATAATAGGCGAGATAATATTTGTTGTGATTAAAAGGAGATAACAGTATGAAGCTTAAAACAACGACATTGGCTACTTTGCTGGCAACCAGTTTGCTTGCCAGCCCTGTGATGGCAAATGATTCCTGGCAGGGAGAGGCAAAGGATGCCTGGCTGGCCGGTAAATTAGAGACAGCTTTGTTGCTCAATACTGAATTGAATAGTTTCACCATAGATACGGATATCAACGAGGGTAGCGTCGTGCTTTCCGGTAAGGTTCGTAATCAGACTCAAAAAGATCTTGCTGGTGAGATCGCTGAAAATATAGATGGAGTTACCCAGGTAACTAATAACCTGACGATTGATGAAAAACATCAGCAGCCATCGACAGACAATGAAAAGTCTTTCAGCCGTACATGGCACGATATTACTGTGACAGCTGGCCTGAAAATGGAGCTTGCGGCCCATGAAACCCTGGAAGCGAGCGCCATTAATGTGTCCACTGATAATGGCGTAGTGACACTGCAGGGCACGGTAAAAAATGCAGCGGAACACGACCTTGCAATTGAAATGGCCAAAGGCTATGACAAAGTTGTTGAGGTAAAAGATGAACTGGTTATTGCTAACTGAGTGACAAATGCTTGATAGCAGAGACCGACAGCTGATTCATGAATTAAAAAGTGTTTGTGCAGATGGTTACAGCTTTTATGAAATGACCGGCAGAAAAGCCGGCAGTAGTGATGTGAGGATGCTGTTTCGAGAGTTGGCGCTTGTTAGGGAAGAAGTTGTTAACGATATCAATAAGCGCTTTTCAGGAGTGAAAAGCGCTCAGACATGTAATACCGAATTGGCGCGGACAGTGCGGGCGATCTACAGTTCAATTGCTGGAAAATGCATAAAAAATGTTGATAAAGAATGTCTGGACGATTTGGAGTTAATGGAAAATCGGGCCTTAGAGATTTTTAAAATTAACGTCAGGAAAATACGTGATCGGCGTATTTCCAGTTTTTTGGCTGGGCACTTGGCGAGTATCCAGCTCAGCCAGGACCGGCTGCATCGTCTAAAAAATGACCGACAAGGTCAACCGCGGCAAGCCCGGTCACGCTAGGATTTTCAACAGGTTAACTGACAGACTGACCTCTTTATCTATGTTAAGAGCCTGTCAAAAATCGCATGCTAGACTCGATAACCATTCTTAAATGAGAAAGAGTTTACATGGCAAATCTATTGTTGGTTACACCCGATACAGTACTCTCGGCGAGATTGAGTAAATTACTGGCTGAATGTGGTTTTGATGTTTACCAGGCTACTGATTTGGCGGATTATCGTTATACGGCGGAACTGGTCATTTTTTCCCCTAATCAGATGTCAGAAGCCGACTATAAACTTTTTGAAAAACATCCACTGCAAAACACGGCAGACTGGATATTATTGAGTGAGGGTTCCCCGAACAGCTGGCTTGATATGATGATGAGTCATGGCGCGGCATATCATTTTCGCCAGCTTGAAGACTTTGGGCCACTACTTGATGTCGTCCGGGAACTGAGTGATGAACTCCAGCAGTTAACTCAATGCCCTCAAAAAGCGATCTTCTCCTCTAGTCTGGATCAATACGGCTCTTTGCTGGGCTCATCAGCAGCCATGCATAAACTTTACCGGTTAATGCGCCGCGTCAGTCAAATTGATGCCAACGTATTATTGATAGGTGAAAGCGGCTGCGGTAAGGAAATCGCGGCAAGGACTATCCATGAACAAAGCCCACGCGCCGCAGAACCGATGATTTGTGTGAACTGCGCGGCATTAGCCTCGGAGCTGGTGGAAAGTGAACTGTTTGGCCATGAAAAAGGCGCATTTACTGGTGCTGTCAATCAGCATATCGGCTTTTTTGAACAAGGTGGCCGAGGCACATTATTACTCGATGAAATCACTGAAATGCCACTGGCCTTGCAAAGTAAGTTGCTTAGAGTTCTGGAAAGCGGGGAATTCAGACGTGTCGGCAGCGATGTTGTCCGGCAATCGCACGTCAGAGTCATTGCTGCCACGAATCGACACCCTGAGCAAGCAATTGAAGATGGATTTCTGAGAGAGGATCTGTATTTCCGCCTGGCCCATTTCCCAATACAAATCCCGCCATTGAGGCAGCGTGGCAATGATATTATTGAGCTTGCTAACCATTTTCTGGCTTATCGCAATCAGGCAACCAACAGTGCAAAAGTGTTTTCAGCTGCCGTTCTGCAAGCATTTGCCAACTATAGCTGGCCGGGTAACGTCCGGGAATTAAAGCATTGCGTAGAGTCTGCGCATATTCTGGCGGAAACAACGATCACCACAGACGATTTGCCAAACTTTTCTGTTAACCAGATAAATAATGAAAGTGTCATTGGTCCCGGAACCTCTATCAAAGAGGCTGAAAAAAGCTTGATTTTGTCGACGCTGGATGCCTGTGAACAGAATAAAACCATAGCCGCAAAACAATTAGGCATCACCGTAAAAACGTTATATAACAAGCTGGAGCAATACAACCAGATAGATTCTCTGCTACCCACCGGTTCGGAACTACGTTAAGCAGGTTGCAGCTGCGTTTCCTGATTTTACCGCACCGTGAAGAATCGCGGGAATTGGTGTGCTGTGGTTGCCGGAGTCATTTTTCAGCAGTTTATGATGATTATAGCCGCTTTCCAGCAGAGTGATTACTCCCTTAACACCTAAAGTTTGTATCGGTTTTTCCGATAACTGAATGCTTCTGTCTCAAGCGCTCGATTAGCAGAGCACTGCGTGTTTAAGCTGAGAGAAGTATCTATTACCGTCTTCCTTTGATGTTGAGATTGGCCAAGGGTAAAAATAACGCAACCTTGTCTTTAAAAGCTGGTAAAGGGTTTGTTGATTTGGTGATGAATTATCATAGCTATATCAATCAGATCATGCTGTGGGTTACGTTTCTGGTTTGGGGGCTATCGTTGTTCTATGCATCGGTTAATGAGACCTGGGTATTGGCCGTGGCCATGGGCGGTTTGTTTACCTTGGTGAACTGAACTGGTGGGTTATTCGTTTGATTAATGACAGTCGGATAACACCTTTGGTAGTTGTGGTTGTTTTTATGGGGTTTGTCTCGCTACATGTTCATCAGTTGCATGGCATGATTGAAGCGCATTTTGGTTATTTTGTGTTATTGGCCATTCTGTTTACCTATCCAAAGGTTACGCCTTTGCTGCTGTTGTGTATTGGCGCATATGTTGCAGCAGGCGGATTTCTCGGTTTATTTGTTCCCGGATCATTTGCATTCCTGGGGTATTGTCTTAATGCATGCCATGTATGTTGTGATTGAGACAGGGGTAGTACTGGAGCTGGTGAATCCGGTCGTGGTTTTGCCGTGGTTGCTGACGAGGTGCGTTCATTGGCGCAGCGCACGCAACTGTCTACAGAAAATATTCATGCCATTGTCGAACGTTTGGTTTCTGATTCGGCCAAATCTGCCGAGGCAATACAGCGTTGCCGTGAGCGGGCGGAAGAAAACTATCAATCCAGTCAGCTGGTTGAGGCAATGTTTGAGCAGATAGCCGATGCGTTGGAGCAATTAAATGACATTAGTGATGCATTGTCGCTATCGACTAACGCTCAAGTTGAACGATCCGAATCTATTTCCCAACAAATTCAACAAGTATCAGATTGGCACCAGGAAACCTGGGAAGGTGTTGAACGGAATCTGGAAGTAGTAGAAGAGCTGAAATCGCGGTTCGTAGGGCTTCAACAGGCACTGATTCGTTTTAATGTCTAAATCGCTCTGGTTTTATACCGGTAAATAGTCACTGGAAAACGCCTGATGAATTATTTTCAGAAATGATTGTGGGTTCTTATGTGAATTTTGATTGAGTTTTTATAAGTAACTCCTTCCCCTGTCTAGATGCGGTGAATAAATGGTGTTAAGCACCGCATAACAGTGGCTGATTGGTGAAGAGTTGAGAATGATCCAGTGCGGGTTGTTTCCGAACCTTATAGGTCGAGAGAAAGTGCATTTTCAAGCGACAAGGTCTGAGCTGGTCGAGCAGGAAATGATCGCATCCCTTTTAACAGATTATCTTCTGTGTTTTATACGAAGATGGTTATTTAGAACTTCTGAAACTAACCATCCTAGAAGCAGCTCAAAGCGCTGAGCAACAAAGGGGGGAGGGCTGTAAATCAACAGATGGAATGCAAACTATAACGGAGGCCCTGAGCATATAATCACTGACACAAAAAGCTGGTGGTTAAGTGGTTACAGTTGACTCTTTTGCCAAGAGATTAAAGGTCACGGAGTTGGTAGAGGTTGTTTGTCACGGCGGCAATTCAAGTTGCGCGGTAACTTTTGGCTAACGTTCAAAAATTTGAAAATTGGCGCGCCCGACAGGACTTGAACCTGTGACCCTCGGTTTCGGAAACCGATACTCTATCCAGCTGAGCTACGGGCGCGCTGAACTTGCAACAGCGCGGATTATACGGACTTTAACGTTCTTAAACCACCCGGGAAGTAACCCGTTGCCAACAATAACATTTGTGGTTGATGGCAACAGGATGGAAAGGCTAGCTTAGCTTGTGGGGTGCGGGGCTGTTTTTTCCAGTTTCCAGATATCCCGGTTATATTCTTCCATTGTGCGGTCAGTGGAAAACTTTCCGCTATGCGCGCTGTTAATGATGCTCATCGCCGTCCAGCGCTGTTGGTCCTGATAAGCCAGCCCCGCCTGGTGCTGTGCATCAATGTAACTACGAAAGTCTGCAATGGTCATCCATGGATCTTCCGGGCTGGTGAAGGCAGCAATAATACTATCGAAACAGCCCGGTTCAAATGGATTGAAATGTCCGGTAACCAGTAAATCGACAACTCGTTGCAGATCAGCATCATTTTCAATAATGCTTTGTGGATCGTAATGGTGACGTTGTTTAGCAACTTCTTCCTCGGTTAGACCAAACAAGAAAAAATTATCATCGCCGACTTCTTCGCGGATCTCTATATTGGCGCCATCCAGCGTGCCAATGGTGATGGCGCCGTTCATCATAAACTTCATATTGCCGGTGCCCGACGCCTCTTTGCCCGCAGTCGAAATTTGTTCGGACAGATCTGCAGCTGGACAGATAACTTCCATAATCGACACTTGGTAATTAGGGAAAAAGACGACTTTGAGTAAATCGCCAACCGCAGGATCATTATTCACCACATCCGCGACGTTATTGATCAGTTTGATGATTTGTTTAGCCATTACGTAACCTGGCGCTGCCTTGCCGCCAAAGAGTACGCAGCGTTTTGTCAGTCCTGCTGTTTCGCCGCGCTTAATTTTGTCGTACAGGTGGATAACATGCAGCACGTTAAGCAGCTGACGTTTGTATTCATGGATACGTTTAACCTGAATATCAAACATGGCATCAAGTGGGAAAGTCACACCACAGCGCTGTTCCACCAGTGCCGCCAGACGTTTTTTATTGTTGCGCTTAGCGATGCGCCAAGCCTGTTGAAACGCGCTATCGTGCGCGAAAGCAGCTAGTTTTTGCAACTCGTCAAGGTGGGTGATCCAGTTTTCACCGATCGTTTCAGAAATCAGGCTGCTTAACGTTGGATTGCACCAGGCCATCCAGCGGCGCTGGGTCACACCATTGGTTTTATTATTGAATTTGCCGGGCCATAATTCATAAAAATCTCGAAACAGGCCTTTTTTCAGCAGTTCGGAATGTAGCGCTGCAACGCCATTGACTGAAAAGCTGCCAATAATTGCTAAATGAGCCATCCTCACTTGTTGTTGAGGACTTTCTTCGATAATGGACATGCGTGCCAGCCGCTCTTTGTCTCCGGGCCAGCGATTGGCCACTTCGCGCAGGAAGCGGGCATTGATTTCGTAAATAATTTCCAGAATGCGGGGCAGCAGCCGGCCGAACAGGTTTGCTGGCCAGCGTTCCAGAGCTTCTGGTAGTAAGGTATGGTTGGTATAGGCCATGGTTTGTGTTGTTATTTTCCAGGCTGCATTCCAGCTCAACTGATATTCATCTATCAGTAAACGCATCAGCTCGGCGACGGCGACGGTTGGGTGAGTATCGTTTAGCTGAAAAACATTTTTTTCAGCGAAGTCATCAAATTTCTCGCCATATTTGTTTACCCAGTGACTCAGAATGTCCTGCAGACTGGCAGAAGCCAGAAAATATTGTTGGCGTAACCGTAATTCTTTGCCATTTTCGCTGGCATCGTTCGGGTAAAGCACCATGCTGATGTTTTCAGCCTCGTTTTTGGCGGCAACGGCTTCGGGATAAGAGCCGGCATTAAAGTCTTCCAGATTAAACTCGTCGGTGGCAGCGGCTTTCCAGAGGCGCAATTTGTTGACCGTGCCATTTTGGTAGCCAGGAATGGGCAAATCATACGGAACGGCCAACACATCATTGGTATTCAGCCAGTGAACCTCGATATCATTATTGCTATTGCGGCGTAATTCCGTGTGTCCGCCAAACTTGATTCGCTGCGTAAATTCCGGGCGCTCCAGCTCCCATGGGTTACCATCACGTAACCAGTGATCAGGCATTTCCTGTTGGTAACCATTGTCAATTTTTTGCTGAAACATACCGTATTCGTAACGTAAACCATAACCGGTGACCGGAAGTTGTAATGTGGCGCAGCTATCAATAAAACAGGCGGCCAAACGGCCCAAGCCACCGTTACCCAGGCCGGCATCATGTTCAAACTCGGCAAGCTCCTCAAACTGCAGCCCAAGACTTGCTAATGTTTTTTTGAGTGAATCTTCCAGCCCGAGATTTAATGCCGCGTTGCCCATTGCCCTGCCCATCAGAAATTCCATTGACAAGTAATAGGCTTGTTTACAGCCTGATTCTGAATAGGTTTGTTTGGTATTTTTCATGCGTTCAAACAAGCGGTCACGAAGGGTGTGGGCTAATGCCGAGTACAGATAATGACCCGAAGCGCCATTCTTGCCCTGCGCGAGGTGTATCCCGAAATAACGTTTGAAATCCTCTGTCAGTGCCAAGGCATTCATTCCCAGTTTGGCAGTGCGATAGAGGTCAGGCGAGGGAGTAGTGATAGACATATATCTTGGAGTCATAACGGCAGTCCTTAAGGTTAAAGTCTGGTTATCGGGAAAAGATTTTAACGGTATATTCTGGCTGTTGGCCATAAAACCGGTTGGCTTGTTACGCAGACAAAACGATAGCTGAGACAGCTGCTCTGTGTAAGCGTAGACGTTAGCAGAGAGAGAGCATCTCTGCCATCATCGAAGCATATATTTCGGCTAATCCGGATCAGGCGGTTACGCTGTCGGTATCGGTTGTTACTGCGCTGTTTAGCTCAAACCAGGTGTCTAAAACATGAATGGCTTCATCGCGGCCCTGATGATTGAACGATGAAAACAGCTGCACCGATGCGTCAAGTTCTAATTCGTGCAAGTCATTTTTAACTTGCTGCAAGGTGTTATTGGCAGCGCCTCGCTTCAGCTTGTCCGCTTTGGTCAGCAAAATATGGATGGGTAAGGCGGCCTGTTTGGCCCAGTGCAGCATTTGTACGTCAAAGTTTTTTAAGGGGTGACGGAGATCCATTACCAGCATCAAGCCGCGCAGTGATTGTCTGGTTTCCAGATATTTACTGAGTGTTTGTTGCCATTTGAGCTTCATTTTTTCAGGGACTTTGGCATAACCATAGCCGGGAAGATCCACCAAGAATCTCTCCTCATCCAGCTGGAAAAAGTTGATCATTTGTGTCCGTCCTGGCGTTTTACTGATCCGGGCGAGGGCATTAATACCGGTAATGGTATTGATAGCGCTAGATTTGCCGGCATTAGAGCGCCCGGCGAAAGCCACTTCGTAACCGCTGTCGGGGGGGAGTTGGGACAATTGGCTGGCGCTGACGGTATAATACGCCCTGCGGTATAGCTCTGACATATCGGTCTTTCCAGGTGCAAAAAAGTGCCAATAAGAGTAGCATACCGGAAGTTTTGTATCCGAAAGTTAGTGTTTAGGAACGATAATGAAAAAAATTATCTGGGCAGTGGTGCTGGGCTGGGCCGTTAGTAGTTCACCTCTGGTTTTGGCGGTGGGAAATGCTTCTGCCGGGAAGGCAAAAACAGCGGTTTGTATGGCTTGTCACGGTGCCGATGGTAACAGTCCCGCGGATATCTATCCAAAATTAGCTGGACAGAATGCAAACTATCTTTATAAACAACTGCGTGAGTTTAAAAGTGGCGAGCGTGAGAACGCGATAATGGCCCCCATGGTCGCGGCATTAACGGAAGAGGATATGGCAGATCTGGCCGCCTATTACGCCAGCCAGGAAGCGTTAGCTGGTGCCGTTAGTGAAGATTTGTTGGAATTAGGCAGACAAATTTATCGTGGCGGCAATATGGAATCAGGAGTACCTGCTTGTATGGCTTGTCATGGACCGAATGGCAACGGTATGCCATCTGCAGGTTGGCCAAAACTTTCTGCTCAATATAGTGCCTATACAGAAATGCAGTTACACGCTTTCGCTAGTGGCGAGCGTAGTAATGACCCAAATAGCATGATGCGGGATATCGCAGCTAAAATGACTGCCGAAGAAATTAAAGCAGTTGCAGCATACGTTTCCGGTCTGCACTAATTGCTGATATCACGCTGCTGTATCGTCTAATATTTTAAGGTATGGCAGCGTAGTAAATCGGCTCATGTTTGAGCAACTTCATGTCTGAATCTACCAAAAAAGGTCAATCTCACCTCGGTTTTTGGCGCCGTTTGTTTGTATTTCTTGGCTCGATGGAATTAGCCATCATCCTGCTGTTGACCCTGGCAATTGCTTCTATTATCGGTACGGTTTTACAACAAAATCAGCCCTATGCTGATTACGTTATCAAGTTTGGTCCTTTCTGGTTTGAGGTGTTTGAACAGTTAGGGCTTTACGATGTCTATAGCGCCTTGTGGTTCCTAGCGATCCTTGCCCTGCTAGTCATCTCGACCTCCGTTTGTGTTATACGCCACTTTCCGATGATGGTCAGAGAAATGTGGCAGCTACGAACCAATGTGCAGAAAAAGTCGTTGAGAGCCATGCGCCACAGTGTGCAGTGGCAAACAGGGGCATCGTTGCAAAATACCATTGCTGTGATTCAGCAGCAGCTCAAATTATCCGGCTTTCGTAGTCGGCAGACGGTCAAACAGGATGATGCCGTACTGGTTTCCGCAATGCGCGGGGGGATGAATCGTCTTGGTTATTTATTCACGCATATTGCGATTGTCGTTATTTGCATCGGCGGTTTATTTGACAGCAATTTGCCATTAAAGCTGGCGGAATGGCGCGGCGATATCAAAATCGAAACCCGTGATCTTTCCGTTAGTGAAATCCCCGAGGAAAGTCGTTTAGCCGTCGGTAATAATGGTTTTCGTGGCACCGTCAGCATTCCTGAAGGCAGGGCAGCGGAAGTAGCGTTTTTACCGGTTCGTGATGGGTATTTGGTTCAGGCGCTACCGTTTCGGATTGAAGTAAAAGATTTTCGGATTGAGCATTATCCAAATGGCCAGCCTAAATCGTTTGAGTCAGATCTGGTGATTCATGACCCCATGCTGGAAAGTCCGTTGGAAGAAACCATTTCTGTTAACCATCCGTTGATTTATCGAGATCATGCTATTTATCAGGCCAGTTTCAGTGATGGTGGTTCAGCGCTTACGCTGGATGCCTGGCCGTTGGATAGCCGCGCCGGAACAGAGCCGGTCGCTATTGAAGTAAAAGTTTATGAAACTCGCCAGATGTTATGGGGCGAAGAAATGATGCAGTTGGAAATGACCGGTTTCCGCCCATTTAATATCAATCCGGATCCGACAGAAGATAACCCTAAAAATTTGCGTGACTTTGGTCCTAACTTTACCTTCAAGTTACGTAGCCAGACGGGTGAAGCACGAGAGTATGAAAATTACATGTTTCCAGTGTTGCGGGATGATCGTGAATATTTCTTGAGTGGTGTGCGTAATAGTCCAGCGGAATCTTTCGCTTATTTATATCTGCCAGTTGATGAAGATGGAAGCCTGAAGCAGTTTTTGCAGTATGCCGCTTTATTACGAGATGAAGGTGTAGTGACAAAAGTCGCTAATACCATGATGCTGGAAGCGCTGAGCATGTTGCCAGAGCGCGATACGGCACTTGAAAACAGTTTGCAACAAACGCTACAAACACTTATCAATATGTTTGTACGCGGCGGTTTTGATGAGGTGCGTGACTTTATTGAAAACAGTTTGCCTGATGCGGAACGTGATAATTTGGCCCCCGCTTATTTGGGCATGTTGCGGGAAATGCTGGCACGAATTTATTTCACGATGGATGGAAATGATGCGCAAGATGTTAGCAATGAGCAGCTATTATTTTTACAGGATGCAGTCGATGCGATTGGTACGTTATCGCGCTATGGAGCACCGGTATTTTTGCATCTGACCAAGTTTGAGCATGTGCAATCAACTGGTTTGCAAATTGCCAAAGCACCTGGCAAAAATGTAGTGTATTTGGGGTGTGCATTATTGATTATTGGTGTTTTTCTACTGTTTTACGTTCCGCAAAGGCGTTTGTGGGCTTGGGTGGAGCAACAGGAAGGTGGACTTACGGAAGTTATTCTGGCTGGGGCAACCAATCGAAACCCCCGGGAGTTTGATTCTTTTTTCAGTGCTCAACAGGCAGTACTGATGGCGAGTACCGGGAACTCCTTTGACCAGCCGGGTTCTTAAACAATTGTGGCACAGTGGGCTGTGAGAGACTAATGACAACAAATATCCAAAGCATGATAAAACCTGTGGGGCACACCTGGTGGTGGCATGGCTTATTACTGCTGGCGGTCATTGGCCTGTTGACGGCCTATCACGACGTGTTTGATGTTTATGAGGTTTCCATCCTCATTTTCACTGGCTTTAGCATGGCGTTTGTCGGTAACCAATGGCCAGAGTTTCGTGTTCATGCGATTGCGGTGGCAATTCTCAGCCTGTTCGCGATCCAGCTATATGGTAGTGATTTAGCTGCTGCTGAAGTCAACGGATTATTGCAATACATCCTGGCCAGCCAGTCTGCGATTATGTGGATGAGCGTCTTTTTTATTGCTGCTACGCTTGCCTATTTTGGTGGGTTGATTTTTCGTTCAGCATATACTGAAAAAATAGGTACATCGTTTACCTGGATCGCCACGACCTTTGGCATGACAGGCTTGATGGTGCGCTGGCGTGAAACGCATATGATGGGAGCGGATATTGGTTATATTCCGGTCAGTAATCTTTATGAAGTCTTTATTCTGTTTGCTGTCATCACGGCATTGATCTATCTGTTTTATGAACGCCGTTACCAGGTGCGTAGTTTGGGCGGGTTTGTGCTGCTCGTTATTTCTGCCGCTGTTGCTTTTCAGTTGTGGTATGCCTTTGAGCGTAACGCCCATGAGATTCAACCCCTGGTTCCGGCCTTGCAAAGCTACTGGATGAAAATTCACGTTCCTGCCAACTTTATTGGTTATGGCGCATTTGCCATGGCGGCCATGGTCGGTGTTGCTTACTTACTGGTTAATTGGCGGATGCAGAAAAACCCATCCGCGTCGTTAGTAAAATCCATGCCACCTCTGAGCATGATGGATGATTTGATGTACAAAAGCATTGCACTGGGCTTTGCTTTCTTTACTGTGGCAACCATCCTTGGCGCTTTATGGGCGGCTGAAGCATGGGGCGGCTATTGGTCGTGGGATCCGAAAGAAACCTGGGCGTTAATTGTCTGGCTGAATTATGCTGCTTGGCTGCATATGCGGATGACCAAAGGCTGGAATGGAGTACCGATGGCTTGGTGGGCAATTGTGGGACTGTTTGTGACTTTATTCGCCTTTCTTGGCGTCAATATGTTTCTGTCCGGGCTTCATTCGTACGGCGGTTTGTAAAAAATTACTAGTAAGGGATATTAAAAAATGATGAGATCGATCCGTGTCTTAATACTGACAATGACCGCATTATTGGTGCCATTCGCAGTGTCGGCGAATACTGCAGCGTATCAGGAAGGCGTACATTATGAGCCAACTTCACAACGCATGGCGAAAAATACTTCAGGCGATAAAATCGAAGTGATAGAGCTGTTCTCATACTCCTGTCCACATTGCTTTACGCTGGACTCACAAATAATGAAATGGAAGGAAACCCTGCCTGAAAACGTCACTTTTATTCAGGTTCCGGCTATTTTTCGTGACAGCTGGTTACAGCTGGCTCGCGTATTTTACGCGGCACAGGTAACGGGCGACTCGGAAAAACTTCACAAAGCACTGTTCAATGCGATTCATATTGATAAACGTCGACTGGATACTGAAGAGCGCTTGCTGGACTTTGTCGCCGAGCAAGGAATTGATCGTAAAAAATTTGCCGAGACTATGGATTCATTCACCGTGAAGACAAATGTGAAAAAAGCACTGGTTATCAGTCAGACAGCAGGGGTGAGTGGTGTGCCATCCATTGTTGTTGATGGTCGTTACCATACCGATGCGCCAAAAGCCGGTGGAATGACGGAGATGTTAAAAGTGGCTGAGCATCTGATTGAAAAAGTTGCGGCTGAGAAATAAACCTTATTGAAGACAGTAAAAAGGCTGGTTTATACCGGCCTTTTTTATTTATAAGGCCGCTGGCAGGATTTCGTTTAGCTCGCTTGGAGTTGGCAGTGTTATACCGCGATTAATCTCATCATGGTGCAGCATGATGTCATAATAACGACGAATATTGCCGACGTAACGCACTGGCTCCCCACCGCGGGCATAGCCATAACGTGTTTGACTGAACCATTTTTGTTTTGCCAGTAGCGGCAAGTTTTCACGCACATCAGACCAGCGATCCGGATTACCATTATTTTTCTCAGTGAGAACTCTGGCGTCTTCAAGATGGCCTAAACCAATGTTGTAGGCGGCAAGTGCCAGCCACGTGCGATCTGGTTCTTCTATCCGTTCTGGCAAGCGATTTTTAATGGTTGTCAGATAAGCGGTACCGGCAAAAATACTTTGTTCAGGATCTTCGCGGTTGGTTACTCCCATATCACTCGCCGTTGCTTGCGTTAACATCATTAAGCCTCGTACTCCTGTACTTGAGACGGCATCAGGATTCCAATGCGATTCCTGATAGGCGATTGCTGCCAGTAATCGCCAGTCATAACCATAGGCAAGTGCTGCAGCCTTAAACTGTGGCTCATATTGTGGCAAATGGGTTTGAATGCGGCGATGAAAGGCTCTGCTGTCAACATAATCAAAACGGCGAATATGGCCAAAGTATTTTTCAATTAATTGATCCAATTGTCCGGAGTTTTCAAGCTCTTCAAAAAAAGCATTCACCATGATTTGCAGGCTCATATCTTCGCTACGCTGCATCGCCCAGGCGAGTGGCTGTGGGTCTGAAACGTCAAAAGCTACTCGCAGCTCGGGATAGAGACTGTGGCTGGCAGCCATCTCGTTTGAGTCTATGATGGTATAGTCAATCAGCTCCAGTTGAACCAGTTTCAGCAAGCCTTGGGCATCTATCTGTTCGTTCTCGGTCCACGCTAGTAGCGGGATTTCCTGTTGCAAAAGACTAAGTTGTTCGGCATGGCTGCTGTTTGCCATGATTTCCAGTTGCCCGCTGCTTATTTCGGTAATATCACGCGGGGGCGGGTTGCCGTGCCGGT
>CANRLD010000004.1 GCA_947631375.1 uncultured Methylophaga sp.
CTGATATTTTTGATAACTTTTTTCCTGAATACTTTTTTCCTGTACTTCGGAATGTTCCAGCCATTGTCGCGTGCTGTGATACAGCTGTTGCAACAGGGAGTCACGCCAGCCATTCCACAGATTAGGATTGGTTGCCCGGATATCAGCCACCGTTAGCAGATATAAATAATTCAGGCGGTTCACATTGTCGACTAGCTCGGCAAATTCCTGAATGACTTCTGGATCGTCCAGGTCACTTTTTTGCGCGGTGGTGGACATTGCCAGATGATGACGCACCAGAAATTTGACGATGTCGGTGTCATAATCACTGAGATTGTGCCGCTGACAGAATTGCTCTGCATCCGCGACCCCCAGAATGCTGTGATCGCCACCACGGCCTTTGGCAATATCGTGGTAAATCCCCGCAATGTACAGTAACTCGGCTTTTGGCAGCTGCTGAAATACTTCTGAGCATAATGGAAACTCATCCTTGAATTCGGCGCAGGAAAAACGGCGTAAATTTCGCACCAGAAACAAGGTGTGTTCATCGACGGTGTAGGCATGAAATAAATCATGCTGCATTTGCCCAACGATACGGCCAAATTCAGGTAAATAGGCACCCAGCACACCGAGCTGATTCATCCGGCGAAATTCATGGGTAATGCCTTGGGGCTGACGAATGAGTTCCATAAAAAGACTGCGATTTTTGATGTCTGTCCGGAAGCGATCATCAATCAAGTGCAGATGGGCATGAATTTGCCGAATGGTCGCGGCGCGAATACCTTTTATCTGCTGTGGATGCTGTTGCAAGAGCAAAAACACTTCCAGCAAGGTATAAGGATAGTAAGCAAAAATACCGGGATTAATGGTTTCCAGATAACCATTGTGTAATTGAAACCGGCGGTTGATAGGTTCGATAACACTGTTTTCACTGGTAAGAATAATGGTTTCTTCAAACAGCTGTAACAGCAGCGCATTCATTTGATTTACCGCACGAACTGTCAGGTAATAGTCTTTCATGAAGTGCTCAACGGCCATCCGGTGATTCGCTTCGAGATACCCCAGTTGTTTGGCCAGTTCACGCTGATGATCTATCAGCAGTTTTTCCTGTTTACGCCCCGCCTGATGATGTAATGCAAAACGGACTCGCCATAAAAAGCGCCGTGCTTGTTGCAGGATGTCGAATTCACTTTCTGCTAAAAAGCCTTTGTCTTTCAGGCCCTCCAGGTTTTGTACATCAAAATGTTGTTGGGCAACCCAAGTGATAACCTGAATATCCCGCAGGCCGCCAGGAGATTCTTTCAGGTTGGGTTCGAGGTTATTACCGGTGTCGTTATATTTATGATGGCGCTGCAGTTGCTCGTGTTTTTTGCGTTCATAAAACTGCCTGGTGTCCCAGGTTTTATTGGAAACGGTCAGTTGTTGCAGCGCTTCAAACAGAATCGGGTTACCGGATAAGAAACGGGTTTCCAGCAAGTTGGTGGCGATGGTGATGTCATTTTCGGCTTGCTGGCGGCACTCAGCTATCGTTCTGACGCTGTGGCCGATTTCCAGGCCAATATCCCACAGTTGCGTTAGGAAAACAGATAAAGCGGCTGGTGGCGCTTCAGATACAGACTCATCTAATAATATGAGTAAATCAATATCCGAGTAGGGGTGCAACTCACCACGACCATAACCGCCGACGGCAATCAGGCTGATTGTTGACGTTGTGGCCAGGTGTTGTTGCCACAAAAACTGCAGAACTTCATCAACATAATGCGATTGTTGATGTACCAGCCAATCAATATCGGCCTGTTCCTCAAAAAAACATTTTTTCAGGTATTGCGAGGCTTTGGCAAGAATGTCACGACAGTCGACAGCACAATCTGCTGAGCCAAAGTCCCAGACAGATTGTGTGGCAACCGTCATGAGTCTGTACTCCTATGCGCGTTCTTCGTCCCGAAGTGTCAGGACTTCATGACCCTCATCGGTGACCAGAATAGTGTGTTCCCATTGAGCGGATAATGAGCGATCTTTGGTGACGACGGTCCAGCCATCCGGAAGCTGGCGAACATGACGTTTACCAGCATTAATCATCGGCTCAATGGTAAACGTCATCCCCGACTGCAAGGTCATTCCGGTATCTGGTAGGCCGTAATGCAGTACCTGGGGTTCTTCATGAAATACGCGCCCAATTCCGTGACCGCAATATTCTCTGACAACGGAAAAGTGTTGTTTTTCAGCATGTTGTTGAATTGCGTAACCAATATCGCCGAGCCGTACGCCTGGTTTCACCATATCAATGCCAATCCACATGCATTCCTGAGCGACTCGTGACAGGCGCTGAGCCAGAATGGAGGTTTTCCCGACATGGAACATCTTGCTGGTATCACCATGAAAGCCGTCTTTAATAACCGTGACATCGATGTTGATAATATCGCCGTCCTTGAGCTTTTTATCGCCCGGAATACCGTGACAGATAACATGATTTACCGAGGTGCAGATAGATTTTGGGAAGCCATGATAGTTCAACGGCGCCGGAACAGCGTTTTGCACATTAATTATATAGTCGTGACAGATAGTATTCAGTTCATCAGTGGTGATGCCTGCAACAACATGCGGCTCAATCATGCTGAGAACTTCAGCGGCAAGCCTGCCGGCAATGCGCATTTTTTCAATTTCATCAGCTGTTTTAATCGTGACGCTCATGCCATATCCTGATTGGGGTTAACGGTAATAAAGACTGGGCATAGTTTGCCGCAAAAACCAGTTGCCTGCCAGTTGACCGAAAGAATCGAAGTGATCGGCGGTATGTACTTTGTTTTAGCGGTTAACTGTGGAATAATATGCGCGCCTTTTGTAAAGGCAAATCACACACGTGTCGACACAGTTTTCGGGGTGCTGTCTGAAAATCCAGATCAGTCGATAACTGGGGCATGTGGAGGATTAACCCCAATTAAACAGGTATTAAATATGTCAAAAGTTACAATGCGCCAAATGCTTGAAGCAGGCGTTCACTTCGGTCACCAAACGCGTTACTGGAACCCAAAAATGGGTGCTTATATATTTGGTAAGCGTAACAACATTCACATCGTAAACTTAGAGCACAGTCTGCCTATGTTTAATGATGCATTGAACTATGTCAGCAAACTGGCTGCAAAAAAAGGCCGTATTTTGTTTGTTGGCACCAAGCGTGCAGCGCAGGATGCCATTCGTGAAGATGCAGAGCGTTGCGGTATGCCATACGTTAACCGTCGCTGGTTGGGCGGCATGTTGACTAATTACCAAACTGTTCGTCAATCCATCAAACGCCTTGAGTCGATTCAGGCGATGATTGAATCTGGTAAAACTGAAGGTTTGAAAAAGAAAGAAATCCTGAACTTGACACGTGAGCAGGAAAAGCTGGAAAAAAGCATTGGTGGTATTAAAAAAATGGGCGGTTTGCCGGATGCGTTATTCGTCATTGACGTGGATCATGAGCGTATCGCTATTCAAGAGGCAAACAAGCTGGGTATTCCCGTTATTGCAGTAGTGGATACCAACAGCAACCCTGATGGTGTTGATTATGTCATTCCGGGTAATGATGACTCCATGCGTGCTATCCGTTTATATACAGCTAACATCGCTGATACCATTCTGGAAGGTCGCGCATCCGTGACCACGGGTGATGCAGGTGACGAGTTTGTTGAAGTCGCTGAAGAAAGTGCGGCGGAATAAACTCTGCAAATGACAAAAGCAGGCTCGCTACATGCGGGCCTGCGTCGTCTGTACGGTCTGAAAATGGCCGTCCACAAAAACTGAATTTTAAGGGTTAAAAAAATGGCTATTACTGCAGCTTTAGTAAAAGAACTGCGTGAGCGTACCGGCTCGGGCATGATGGAATGTAAAAAAGCACTGGTTGAATCTAACGGCGATATCGAAGCTGCGATTGAAGCAATGCGTAAGTCTGGTTTGGCTAAAGCAGATAAAAAATCAGATCGCGTTGCAGCTGAAGGCGTTATCGCAGTTGAAGTCAGCGCAGACAATAAACGCGCAGTGATGTTGGAAATCAACTCAGAAACAGACTTTGTTGCCAAGGCCGATGACTTTACCAACTTTGTGGAAGCTGTCGCGAAAAAAACCCTGGAAGCACAGCCTGCTGATCTGGAAGCACTGTTACAACTGACACTGGATAGTGGTGAAACTATTGATAGCGTGCGTCAATCACTGGTGGCAAAAATTGGTGAAAATATTCAGGTACGTCGCTTTACGCTGCTGAATAGCGAAGCGGGCGTCATCGGTGCTTACCGTCATGGTGACCGCATCGGTACACTGGTGAAGCTTATCGGTGGCGATGAAGTATTGGCAAAAGACTTGGCAATGCACGTTGCTGCCAGCCGGCCTCAAGCGGTTTCTGGTGACGAGCTTTCTGAAGAGTTATTGCAAAAAGAACGCGATATTGTTGCCACGCAAGCGCGTGAGAGCGGCAAGCCGGAAGCCATTGTAGAAAAAATGATCGAAGGCCGCATGAGCAAGTTTGTCAATGAGATCAGTTTGTTAGGACAACAGTTTGTTAAAGATCCTGACGTCACGGTTGAAAAGCTGGTGAAACAAGCCGGCGCAACTGTTGAAACATTTGCCTGTTTTGAAGTCGGTGAAGGTATCGAGAAGAAAGTCGATAACTTTGCAGAAGAGGTTATGGCTCAGGCACGAGGAAACTAAATCATGGTAGACGCGGGAACTCAGCCAGCTTATAAGCGAATTTTACTTAAACTGAGTGGCGAGGCTTTAATGGGGGATGCCGAATATGGCATCCAGCCCGAAGTGATTTCCCGTTTTGCTAAAGAGATCTCCGAGCTGAATGCGCAAGGTATTCAGCTCGGTATCGTCATTGGTGGCGGTAATATTTTTCGGGGCGCGGGTCTTGCCGCAAGTGGTATGGATCGTGTCAGCGCCGATCATATGGGGATGCTGGCAACGGTTCTGAATGCGTTGGCACTGCAGGATGCATTAGAGCGTAACGGTACCTTTTGCCGGGTGATGTCTGCTATTCGCATTCATGAGGTCTGTGAAGATTATTTGCGCCGCCGCGCCATTCGACATTTGGAAAAAGGTCGAGTGGTTATTTTTGCGGCTGGAACCGGTAACCCATTTTTTACTACCGATTCTGCGGCCAGCCTGAGAGCGGTTGAAATCGGTGCCGAGCTAATGCTCAAAGCGACCCAGGTGGATGGTGTTTATGATGCCGATCCCAGAAAAAATCCTGATGCCGTACGTTATGAGAGCCTAACGTATGATGAAGTCATTGATAAACGCCTTGCAGTGATGGACACAACGGCAGTAGTGATGTGTCAGGAGCAGCAAATGCCGTTGCGGGTATTTAACTGCCATCAATACGGTAACCTGACGGATATTGTGTACGGAAAAGACGTTGGTACATTAGTTAAATAGGACAAAACATGATTAATGATATTCAAAAAGATGCAGCAGATCGGATGCAAAAAAGTGTAGCCGCACTGAGCACTGCGTTGGCGAAAATTCGTGCTGGACGAGCACATACCAGCCTGATGGATCATGTTACTGTGCCGTATTACGGTTCTGACGTACCACTGAGTCAAGTGGCCAGCGTTGGTGTTGAAGATTCGCGAACGATTACAGTGACACCATGGGAAAAAAACATGGTCGCGGTGATCGAGAAAGCTATTATGACCTCGGATTTGGGTGTGAATCCAAACAGTGCCGGTATGACTATCCGTATTCCCATTCCACCATTAACAGAAGAACGCCGCAGGGATCTGGTTAAAGTAGCCAAATCCGAAGCCGAAAATGCGCGGATTGCGGTACGTAACATTCGCCGTGATGCCAATGGCAGTCTGAAAGATTTATTAAAAGATAAGGCTATCTCCGAAGATGAACAACGGGGTGCCGAAGAGTCTATCCAAAAACTGACTGACAGCACTATCAAACAAATCGACGATGTGCTGGCAGAAAAAGAAACCGACTTGATGGCGGTCTAAGCCGTCCGGTTTAGATTCTGCTGATGGATACCTCTCGCCGTAAGGTTCCCAGACATATTGCTATCATCATGGATGGCAATGGCCGCTGGGCAAAACAACGGATGCAGCCCCGCTTTATGGGGCACCGGGCAGGGGTCAGAGCCGTCGAGGGTATTGTTAAGCATTGCGTTGCCAGTGGCGTTGAAGTGCTTAGCTTGTTTGCTTTCAGCAGTGAAAACTGGCGTCGTCCAGGAAAGGAAGTCAGCCTGTTGATGGAGCTGTTCAGTCATGCGCTGGAGAATCAGGTAAAGCGACTGCACAAAAACAATATCAGGCTGAACATTATTGGTGATACCAGCCGTTTTTCCCCCTCATTACAACAACAAATTACTGCAGCAACCTCACTGACAGCGGCGAATAGCGGCCTTGTCTTGAATATTGCAGCAAACTATGGCGGGCGTTGGGATATTACGCAATCTGTTCAGCAAATTGTTGCCAAAATCCAGACAGGCGAACTTGAGGCAAAACAGGTTGATGAAAGTCTGATTGCTGATCACTTGGTGACGGCAGCGTTGCCCGAGCCGGACTTGTTTATTCGTACCGGTGGTGAGCAACGCATCAGTAATTTTTTGCTATGGCAGCTGGCGTATACCGAGCTATATTTCACCGATAAGTTATGGCCTGAGTTTACTGCTCAGGATCTGGATAATGCGATCGAGTCATTTGCCAGTCGTGAACGGCGCTTTGGCCGAACCTCTGAACAGATAACAGGGAGCGATGATGCTTAAGCAGCGATTATTAACTGCTGCTGTGCTAATTCCATTAGTTGTTTTAGCAATTCTGTTGTTACCGCCAGTGGGCATTATCGCCTTATTGACAGTGGTGGCGCTGATGGCGATGTGGGAATGGTTGTCAATGGCGGCGATAAGCCCGTTGATGAAAGGCCTGGCAAGCGTTTCGTTTGTTGTAGTTCTGCCTGTATTGCTCGTTCAGGGGGCGATCGATCAGATTATTATGCTAGGTCTTGTGTTCTGGCTACTGGTCAGCTTACTGATCATCGGCTTTGCACACCGGGCATTGCCAACAGCTATTGCGGCCTGCTTTCACAATAAATTATTCACCTACCTGCTATGCCTGCTGGTGATACTGCTGTTTGTATACAGTGGCGTCTGGTTACACGGCATTGCTGGTCATGGGCCTTTATTCGTCCTGTATGTACTGATCAGTGTCTGGCTGGCAGATACTGGTGGCTATTTTGCTGGAAAGCGCTGGGGCAAGCACGCTCTGGCAACAAAAATCAGCCCGAATAAAACTCTGGAAGGCTTGGCGGGAGGCATCGCTCTGGTAGTGATGTGGAGTGTGATTGCCCATGCTTTTGCTGCCCATCACTATTTTTCCTTAAGTCACTGGATTGGTATCAGCGTACTGACAGGGCTGGTATCTGTCAGTGGGGATTTGTTTGAAAGCCTGTTTAAACGCAGCTATCAGATAAAAGACAGTGGCAATCTTTTGCCAGGACATGGTGGTATTCTGGATCGAATTGATAGCTTGTTGGCTGCAGTACCATTTTTTGCTGCATTGTTGTGGCTGTCGGGACAATTTTAATGCAACAAGTGACCCTGCTCGGATCGACCGGTTCAATTGGTATCAGTACATTGGATGTATTAGAGCGTCATCCTGACAAATATCGGGTATATGCTTTGGCGGCCAACACCTCCGTTGAGACATTGTTTGAACAGTGTCGGCAGTTTCAACCCGAAGTAGCCGTGATGCTATGTTCTGATTCGGCAGAAACTCTGCAACGTAAATTACAGGCTGCCGGTCTGAATACCACCGTTAAAAGTGGTGATAAGGCGTTGCAAGAGATTGCCAGCACGAGTCAGGTGGATATTGTCGTCGCTGCCATTGTGGGAGCAGCAGGCTTGCTGCCGACACTGGCAGCCGCCAAAGCTGGTAAACGTATTCTGCTTGCCAACAAGGAAGCACTGGTGATGAGCGGCGCGCTATTGATGCGGGCGGTGGAAGAGCACGGTGCTGTGTTATTGCCGGTAGACAGTGAACATAATGCCATTTGGCAATGCATGCCGATTAACAGCAAGCAGCAATACCGGTTTGATAATGCAGGTATCCGCCGTATTATTCTGACCGCTTCGGGCGGCCCTTTTCGCGACTGGGACGTGGCAGCGCTTGAATCGGTTACCCCAGAGCAGGCTATTGCACATCCAAACTGGTCGATGGGACAAAAAATATCGGTCGACTCGGCAACGATGATGAATAAAGGTCTGGAAGTTATCGAGGCGCATTGGTTGTTTGGTCTTGATAGCAGCAAGATCGAAGTAATACTGCACCGACAGAGTATTATCCATTCAATGGTTGATTATGCTGACGGCTCGGTTTTGGCTCAAATGGGCAATCCGGACATGCGTACTCCGATTGCCAATACTCTGGCCTGGCCACAGCGAATTGGTTCTGGGGTCGAACCACTGGATCTGGTAAAAGTAGGACAACTTGATTTTGCGACTGCCGATGTTGAGCGTTTTCCTTGCCTGGCGTTGGCTTATCAGGCACTTGATGCAGGTGGCACCAGCACAACGATTTTGAATGCTGCCAATGAGATTGCGGTAGAGGCTTTTCTTGGCCGGAAAATCAAATTTACCGATATTGCACGCGTCATCGCGGAGACACTGCAACACGTGGTGTTAACGGAAGCAGAGTCACTTGAGCAAATATTAAGTGCTGATCGTTTGGCGAGAGAAGTCGCACAGCAACAGGTACAAATATTATGCAATCCTTAATTTTTTTCATCATTGCATTAAGCCTGCTGGTCGTGGTTCACGAATTTGGACATTACTGGGTGGCCAGGCGATGTGGCGTAAAAGTACTACGATTTTCTGTTGGTTTTGGTCCCAAGCTGTGGAGCAAACAGCTAAAAAATGGCACTGAGTTTGTGATCGCCGCATTACCGCTTGGCGGTTATGTGAAAATGCTGGATGAGCGGGAAGAGCCGGTTGCAGATGCCGATCTGCGTCAGACATTTAACCGGCAGCCATTAAGAAACCGTGTGGCGATTGTGGCGGCTGGACCGGCGGCTAATCTGTTATTTGCAGTGATGGCATATTGGTTCATTCTGGTGTTTGGTGTGCCTGGAATGAAGCCGATTATTGCTGATGTTGCTATCGACTCACCGGCGGCGATGGCCAAGCTTGAGGTCGGAGATGAAATCATTGCCATCAATGGCTCTACTACGCCCACAATCAACAGCCTGTTGCAGAAAATGCTGCAGCTGGCATTGGCTGGCGAGACGGTGACGTTGACTACGCGCCATGCTGATGTTGAAACAGAAAAACAACTCCAGCTACCGGAAATAGGGCTGGATGATGCAGGAACGCTGCTTGATCGAGTAGGGTTCAGGCCGGTACAGCCTGATCTGCAACCTATTATTGGCAGTATCGTTGTCGGTAGTGCCGCCGAGGCGGCGGGTTTGCTGGAAGGTGATCAGCTGCTTGCTGCCGATGGTCTACCTTTAGACAGCTGGCAGGCGTGGGTCGAATTGATACAACAAAAAGCTGACACCGCGATACAGATTGAACTGCTGCGTAATGACGTGGTACAGCACGTTGTGGTGACTCCCCAGGCAGATGAAAATGGTGTGGGTCGCATTGGTGCAGCCGTGAACACCGAGGGATATACGATACCGGCTGATTTGCAGGCTGAATTACGCTATGGACCGCTGGCTGCGATACCGCAGGCAATAAAACAGACCTGGCAATTTAGTGTGACGACTATCAGTGGTTTATGGGGCATGTTGATGGGAACGGTTTCCAGCGACAATCTGGGGGGGCCAATCGCCATCGCCCAGATTGCTGGTGATTCCGCGCAGCAGGGCTTGATTACGTTTATCAGCTTTTTAGCGATGATCAGTATCAGTCTGGGTATTCTGAATTTACTGCCGGTTCCCGTGCTCGATGGTGGACATTTATTACTGTATTTTTTTGAATGGGTACGTGGCAAGCCACTGCCAGAATCTGTGCAGATCCAGGGGCAAAAAATAGGCTTGTTTTTGATTTTACTGTTGATGGTATTTGCCTTTACCAATGACATTGCACGACTGATTGGCTAATCCATTCATTGCAGGTACACTTACGATTTCTTCGGCCGACTGATTGTAAAACAACAATGAAACAAATCATCACAGCATTGACGCTCCTCTGGTTATCCTCTGTAGCTTGGGCCCAAGAATTTATCATAGAGGATATTCGGGTCGAAGGTTTACAACGTATTTCTGCCGGTACCGTTTTTAACTACTTGCCCGTTAAAGTGGGTGATGAGTTAACGGATAACGATACGCGCGGCATTATTCGATCGCTGTTTAAATCAAAGTATTTTAGTGATGTCCAGGTAGAGCGTGATGATGGCGTACTGGTTATCAAGGTCAGTGAGCGTCCAGCCATTTCCAGTATTGAGTTTATTGGCAATAAGGATTTGGATAGTGATGAGTTGACAAAATCATTGCGTCAAATCGGTTTTGCCGAAGGCCAGGTATTTGAACAGGCGATGCTGGAACGAGTTGAGCTTGAGCTGCAACGGCAATATTTCAGCCGGGGTAAATACGGTGTCACGATTGATTCAGAAGTGACACCATTATCACGTAACCGGGTAGCCGTCCGTATCAATATGGCGGAAGGTGTAGTGGCAACGATTGGCGAAATCAATATTGTCGGTAACCATTCGTATGATGATGAACAGTTACTCAACGAATTTGAGTCCACCACCGGTGGCTGGTTATCAGCGCTAACAAAAGATAATCAATATTCCCGCCAAAAACTATCTGCAGACCTAGAGTCATTGCGCTCATTTTATCTGGATCGCGGTTATGTTGATTTCACCGTTGAATCGACTCAGGTCACAATATCCGATGACAAGAAACGCATGTTTATCACCATTAATATTTCAGAAGGTGAGCGTTATAAAATTAATGAAGTCAGATTGGCAGGTAATCTGATTGTGCCAGAGGAAGAGTTATTCGAATTGGTAACGATTCGTAAAAACTCGGTGTTCTCGCGAAAGGCAATTACTTCCAGCAGTGAACGGCTAACCGATCGTTTGGGAAATGATGGTTATGCTTTTGCGAACGTCAATGCAGTTCCTGATATTGACCGGGATGCGCGTGAAGTAAACTTGACATTTTTTGTTGATCCAGGCCGCCGAGCATATGTGCGCCGGATAAATATTTCGGGCAACAGCAAAACGCGTGATGAAGTGTTACGACAGGAAATGCGTCAGCAGGAGTCGGCATGGATTTCAACCGGTGATGTTGAACGTTCTCGCGAACGTATGGCGCGACTGGGTTATTTTGAAGACGTTAACGTTGAAACATTACCGGTAGCAGGAACCTCGGATCAGGTCGATCTGGATTTCAATGTGACTGAAATGGCGTCGGGCAGCTTGTCGGCGGGTATCGGTTACTCACAATCTGACGGGATTATTTTCAACGCGAATGTGACGCAGAGAAACTTTTTCGGTAGTGGTAAACATGTCCGTTTCGGCTTTAATAACAGCCGGGTAAATACGGTTTACAGCTTTGGATATACTAATCCGTTTGCAACAGTTGACGGCATCAGTCAGGGCTTTAACCTGTTTTATCGGGAAACAGATGCGTATGAAGCCAACTTAGCAAGCTACACCACAGACGTTTTTGGTGGAGATATTAATTTCGGGATCCCTATTTCAGAGAATAATCGCATCAATCTCGCCTTTGGTTATGAACATACGCAACTGGATATACCGGATTATGTAGAAGAAAGATATTCGATTGATCGTTATAAAGAGTTCCTGGAAACAGAAGGGGATTCATTCCATTCGTTTCCATTAACCATCAGCTGGTCCAGTGATACCCGTAACAATGCAATCATGCCGACACGAGGTATGTCACAAAGCCTGTCTGCTGAAGTCGCGACCCCCATCGGTGATCTGCAGTATTATAAATTGCGTTACCGCAATAACTGGTATACACCGATAAGCGACACATTGACGTTTGCCCTGCGGACAGATCTTGGTTACGGAAAAGCCTATGGCAGCAGTGATCAATTTCCGTTCTTCCAAAACTTCTATGCCGGTGGTATTCGTAGTGTCAGAGGTTTCCGCGCGAATACATTGGGTTATCGTGAGCCTGGTAAAGAAGACCGGGCCTTGGGTGGTAACATGATGGTTACTGGTGGTGCAGAAGTTATTTTCCCACTTCCATTTATGAAAAAAGCGTTGCGGTCATTGCGCTTGAGTGCTTTTGTGGATGTGGGTAACGTATACGATGTCGAAGAAAGCTTTGAAGCGGATTTGCTGCGTTATTCAACCGGCTTGTCAGCTATCTGGATTTCTCCGTTTGGTGCGATGTCATTCAGCATTGCCGCACCGTTACGTGAACAACCACATGATGAGACGGAAGTGTTCCAGTTCTCACTTGGATCGACATTTTAATTTAACTATTCGGAGTTAAGAGTGAAAAACATCAAGATTGTTGGCCTGTTGTTGGCATCGTTAATGGTCAGCCCAGTCTATGCTGCGGAAATGAAAATCGGCGTGGTCAATGCCAGTGTTGTATTAGATCAGTCACCGCAAAAAGAACGTGCTTTAGCCAGATTGGAAAAAGAGTTTTCAACGCGTAGCAAAGCGCTCGAAACCAAACATAAGCAATTGCTTGCGGCTCAGGAAAAGCTGAACCGTGATGCGGCGGTGCTGGGTAATGATGAGCGTCAGGCGCAAGAACGTAAAATCATCAGTGACCAGCGTGATTTAAAGCGTCTGCAAGATGAATATAGTGAAGACTTGTCTATTCGGCGTAATGAAGAGTTACGTAAACTGGAAGAGGAAATCGCTGAAACCATTGTGGAGCTCGCAAAACAGGAGTCCTATGATTTGGTGCTGTATCAAGGCGTTATTTTTGCCAGTGAAAAAGCAGATCTGACTGCGAAAGTGCTGGAAAGACTAAAAGCGAAATAAGAGACTGAACGTGGGCTGGACGCTGGCAGAAATTGCTTCGAAAATTGGTGCTGAACTTATAGGCGATGCTGACAAGGTTATTACCGGTGTAGGTACACTGCAAAATGCCACAGCGGATGACATCAGCTTTTTAGCGAACAGCAAGTATCGCCACTATCTGAAGGATACAACGGCTGGTTGTGTTATTGTTTCGCCGGCAGATGCTGCTGAGGTGAGCACCAATGCGCTGGTTATTGCCGATACGTATGTGGCTTATGCTAAAACAGCCGCGCTTCTCTATCCAGAAGAACACAATGAAGCAGCTATTCATCCCACCGCTGTAATCGGTCCGAATACGCTAATTGCTGACTCGTCCAATATTGCCGCGCATGTGGTTATTGGTGCAGATGTGGTGATTGGTGAGAATGTGAATATCGGCCCGGGCTGTATCGTTGAAAATGGCGTTGTGATTGGTGCCGACAGCCGATTAGTGGCCAACGTGACCCTTTGTCGAAAAGTCCGTATTGGTCAGCGGGTCAAAATTCATCCGGGGGTGGTGATAGGTGCTGATGGTTTTGGTATTGCAAACGATAAAGGGCGTTGGCTGAAAATCCCTCAAGTTGGCTCGGTCGTTATTGGCAATGATGTTGAAATTGGTGCCAACACAACCATCGATCGGGGTGCGATAGATGACACGATTATCAGCGACGGCGTGAAGCTGGATAACCAGATCCAAATCGGCCATAACTGTACTGTGGGTGAACATACAGTGATTGCTGGTTGTGTTGGTATTGCCGGCAGCACCCGGATTGGTGCAAATTGTGCCATCGGTGGCGGGACAGGTATTGCCGGCCATATTGAAATTGTCGATGGTGTTCAGCTGACGGGAATGAGTATGGTGACCAAGTCTATTACTGTTGCTGGCACTTATTCTTCGGGAATACCTATTGAACCGACGCGTGAATGGCACCGTAATGTGATTCGTTATCGACAACTTGATAAATTACATGACAAAGTCAGACAATTAGAATCCCAGTTGAAATAATCATTTGCCGGGATGTAATTCTCCTGTGCTTTACCACATCAGCGTCTCAACGTAAGATGACTGAATTCACTAGAAATCCTAAGGATACTCAGATTGAACACCATTGATATACACGAAATTCAACGCCTGTTGCCACATCGATACCCCTTCTTGCTGATTGACAGGGTCATTGAATTTACTCCTGGTGAGCATCTGGTAGGGATTAAAAATGTCAGTTTTAACGAGCCTCACTTTACGGGACATTTTCCCCAACGCGTCATTATGCCCGGTGTACTGATTCTGGAAGCCTTGGCGCAGGCCACTGGCTTGCTTGCTTTTAAAACGGCAGATGAAATACGTTCCGACGAAGCACTATATTATTTGGCTGGAATAGATAACGCGCGCTTCAAAAAACCAGTAGAGCCGGGTGATCAACTGCGTCTTGAGGTGAAGTTAATAAAGTATAAACGTAATTTATGGAAGTTTTATGGCCAGGCAACCGTTGATGGTGAAGTTGTCGTTAGTGCCGATATTATGTGTGTTAACCAAGAAATGCCCCTGTGATTCATCCAACTGCTATTATCGATCCCCGTGCCAGGCTCGCTGATAATGTCAGCGTGGGGCCTTACAGTATTATTGGTGCCGATGTAGAAATTGCTGCCGGTACAGAAATTGCCTCACATGTCGTCATTAAAGGCCCGACAAAGATCGGTCGCAATAACCGTATTTTTCAGTTTGCCTCCATTGGTGAAGAGCCCCAGGATAAAAAATATCACGGTGAGCCAACGTTGCTGGAAATTGGCGATGATAATCTTATTCGGGAATCGGTCACGATTAATCGTGGCACAGTGCAGGGGGGCGGTATCACAAAAGTCGGTCACCGTAACTGGATTATGGCCTATGTGCATATTGCTCATGACTGCATTATTGGTGACGACAATATCTTTGCAAATAATGCTTCGCTTGCTGGTCATGTGGTCGTAGAACAACATGTGATTTTGGGTGGATTTACTTTGGTCAGCCAATTTAATCATCTGGGATCGCATTGTTTTAGTGCCATGGGTAGTGTGATCTCGCGTAATGTTCCCCCTTATGTATTAGTGTCGGGCCACATGGCAGAGCCGGTTGGTATCAATGTGGAAGGCTTGCGCAGGCGTAGTTTCACCGATACCCAGATTCGTAATATCCGGCAGGCTTACAAGCTGGTTTATCGCTCAGGTTTACGTCTGGAGGATGCCTGTCAGCGCTTGCTGGAAATGCAGCAAGAGGCGGCAGAACTGGAAGTATTTATCGACTTTCTCACTAACCAGCAAGGCGGAATCATTCGTTAATCAGTTACTGTTTTAGCTGCGTTACTCGAAATCAGCTAATCTGCTGGCAAATCCTGTGCAGCTGATTGTGAACTCTTGCAACTCCAGACAGGTCAATCACAAGACTTGATTTTTACTGAGAGCAAAAGCACTTTTTACGGCATGGTGTCATTGTTTAACGTCTCATCGGACGAATGATAAACACCGGGCAGGTGCTCGCAAAAAGGAAATTGCCATCAGCAATAGCAGGGTTAGCAAAATACAGCAATAACCACGTATAATCTGGCACTTTAAATTCACAGACTAAATAGTCACAACGCATGATGTGTCATGGCTGTTTGCAAGGAGTAAACGATGGATATTTATGCATCGGATGATGAAAAAGCAGAAGCACTAAAAACCTGGTGGCGTGAAAATGGTCGCTCAGTTGTTACCGGTATCGTCCTAGGTGGCGCAATAATCTTTGGTTGGCGCTACTGGCTTACTCATCAACAGTCGACTACTGAACAAGCCGCAATCATTTACCAGCAAGTACAAATGAAGCTTACGGAAGATGAGCTGACGCAAGCAGAAGATCTGACACAGACGTTAATGCAATCACATGCGAAAACACCCTATGCAGCCTTTGCTGCCATGGAGTTAGCGGCAGAGCAAGTACGAGCAGATCAGCCTGCAGCTGCCTTGGAATATTTAAAGTGGGTTGCTGAAAAAGCCAAGCTAGACGCACAGAAAGATTTGGCTAGACTCAGAACCGTCAGAGTGCTTACCGATCAAGAGGAATATGAACAGGCACTGCAAATTGCCCAACAGCCAGCTTTGGCTGCATACGAGTCCTTATTTGATGAATTACAAGGCGATATTTACCTGGCGCAAGGGCAAAAAGCAGAGGCTTATGCTGCGTACCGTAATGCATTGGCCAGCATCAATGAAAACGATCCACGTAGAACGATATTGGAAATGAAACGAGATGATGTGGCCGTTATTGATGAGGGGTAAGATATTAAAAATTGCTGCAGTCTGGTTACTGTCCAGTGCATTAGCGGGCTGTGGCACGATAAGTGAGTTTTTTGCTGCAGACAGCTATGAAGCGCCGCCAGCAGAATTGACTGAATTTGATGCAGAGTTTGAAGTCAAACCTATCTGGTCGACCAATACAGGGGATGGCACAGACAGCAATTACGCAAACCTGGCTCCAAAACTGTTGGATGACAGGATTATTACCGTTGATTCTCGTGGAGATGTCCGCAGTCATGATGTTGAAAATGGTCGTCGTGGCTGGCGAACCAAGCTTAACCTTCCGGTGGCAACTGGCGTTGGCGGCGGTGAGGGACTGGTTGTTATCGGCGCACAAACGGGAGAAGTTGTCGCGCTGGGCGAGGCCGATGGAAAAGAGATTTGGCGTCAGCGATTAAGCAGTGAAGTTTTGGCACCGGCGCAAGTGGGCGGCAATAGTGTGCTGGTACGTACAGCAGACGGCAGGTTGACAGCATTATCTGCAAATAACGGCAATATTTTGTGGAGTTACCAACGTTCTGTACCATTGTTGAGTTTACGCGGCGTCAGTGCTCCGGTCATCGAGGATGATCGCGTCATTGCCGGTTATGACAATGGCAGGCTGGTTGCACTTGCGTTGAGTGATGGTAAGGTCATCTGGGAAAAAAGCGTCGCCGTACCACGGGGTAGAACAGAACTAGAGCGTTTAGTGGATATTGACGCCGATCCGGTTGTGATGGATGGTGTTGTTTATGCCATTGCTTATCAAGGCAATATAGCCGCAATGGAAATATTTGATGGTCAGACACTTTGGGAAAGAGAAATGTCTTCCAGTAGTGGCATTGCTGTTGCGCCAAGAGATGCTGTGTATGTCAGTGACGATCAAAGCTACCTGTGGGCGATTGCCGATGGTTCGGGCGATTCTCTGTGGCGTCAGACCTTATTATTAAGACGTTCGATTTCTGCTCCGACCATTGCGGGAGATTATGTCGTGGTAGGAGACTTTGAAGGTTATCTTCACTGGGTTGCACGTACTGATGGTCGTTTTGTAGCGCGACAGCAGCTTGATAAAAGTGCGATCCGCAGTCAACCACTGGTTCGTGACGGGGTGCTCTATGTCATCACGACGAAAGGCAAGCTGAGCGCGATACGGATCCCTGGGCTGTGAAACAGGTTATCGCGCTGGTCGGTCGACCGAATGTCGGCAAATCCACTTTGTTTAATCGCCTGACCAGAACTCGTAATGCACTGGTGGCGGACTATGCTGGACTGACCCGCGATCGTATTTACGGTAATGCAACATATGATGATGCCGAATTCATTCTGATCGATACTGGCGGCTTAACCGAGCAGGGCGACAGTATGTCTGACCTGATGCGTAAGCAGGCCGAGTTAGCTATCGATGAGGCCGATTTGGTTTTATTTGTAGTTGATGGCAAGGCGGGAGTGGTTCCGGAAGATTCTGCGATTGCCAGTCAACTGCGCAGTGTTGATAAACCGGTGCTCCTGGTGATCAACAAAACTGAGAGTGAGCAGCGTGAGTTAGCCGCAGCGGATTTTTATCAGCTGGGACTGGGTGAACCAGCAGTGATTTCAGCGACGCAAGGACGAGGTATTACTGCACTTACCGAGACAATGATGCAGATATTGCCAGCGATGCGCCGAGTAGAGCCGGATGATGCTGAAGCTGATGACAAGCAGGATAATGAGATTCGTCTTGCCTTGGTTGGACGGCCGAACGTGGGTAAATCAACGCTGGTCAATCGTTTGCTTGGAGAAGAACGGGTGGTGGCTTTTGACGAGCCGGGAACCACACGCGACAGTATTTACATTCCATTTGAGAAAGATGGTACTAGCTATACGTTAATTGATACAGCAGGCGTCAGACGACGTTCCAAAGTATCCGCGGCGCTGGAAAAGTTCAGTATAGTTAAAACATTACAAGCGATAGAAGCGGCCAATGTGGTGTTGCTGGTACTGGATGCTCATGAAGGAATTGTTGAGCAGGATCTGCATCTTGCCGGATTGATCATTGAAAGCGGCCGGGCCGTGGTGATCGCGGTGAATAAATGGGATGGTCTGGAAAAGCAGGAACGTGAATGGGTGTCGATCAATATTGAACGTAGACTGCCATTTTTAAGCTTTGCTAAAACGCATTTCATTTCAGCCCTGCATGGCAGTGGTGTCGGGTTATTGTTGAAATCTGTTAAGCAGGCGTATGGTTCGGCGCTAGCTAAAATACCAACCCCACAATTGACCCGGGTGCTGGAAGAAGCGGTGGCGGATCATCCACCACCTTTAGTCAATGGCCGCCGGATAAAATATCGCTATGCCCATCTCGGTGGTAAAAATCCGCCGCGAATTATTATCCATGGTAACCAGACAGACGCGACACCGCATAGTTATCGCCGTTATCTGGAAAATTATTTTCGGACGGCGTTGAAACTGCAAGGCACACCGGTAATGATTGAGTTTAAGACCAGTGATAATCCATTTCGTGAGCGGAAAAATAAATTGTCAGATCGGCAACTGGAAAAACGCCAGCGCTTGGTTCGTCGACAAAAAAAGAAATAAACCGTTCAGAGTACTCCCTCATCATCACTGAGCAAGTTATCTAATGAGCTGAGATGATGACGAATTTTTTTACGTTGCAGTAGCTTGTCACGCGCGGCTTCAGGTAAATCAGTAAACAATATTACTCCCTTGTCGATGAGCGTATTCACCAGATCTTCAATAACCCGAACCATTGCCATGTCAGAAGCGGTGAGGAGTGTTTGGACGTCTTCCTGACGTTTGGATTGACCCAGGAATTCGAGTAGCTCAGGCGCTTGTGAAGAGATAGCGTGGCTGTTTTCATGCTGGGGTGAATTAAAAACGCCGGTAATTTTTCCGTGCTGATCGCGACTGACATAAACCATACTTGTGTTTCCTGCCTTTATCTGAGTATGCTGTTATGTTGTGAAGAGTAAGCGGTCGCGGGTTTACAGTCAAAAAGAAACTGTGAACTTCTTACATTGATAGTTGGACGGCATTAGCGTATTACATGGAAAATCAAGCAGTTAATAAACAGATACCAGGACGGCAATGGGACGCTGATGCGGACTATCTGACACATGATGATCCTCTGCTGGCTTGCCTGACAATATTAAGCAAAATCCTTCACAAACCACATAGCGCCGACTCTCTGGTTGCCGGTTTGCCGCTAGTTGATAATCGGCTGACTGTAGATTTGTTTTCCAGGGCCGCTGAGCGTGCGGGCTTGTCATCTCGCCTTATCAAGCGTCCGCTACGCAAAATTTCTTCGTTAGTATTACCGGCAGTGCTGCTGCTTGATGATGGCAATGCCTGCATTTTATTGGCAGTAGACGATAATCATGCGACAGTCATTTTTCCAGAAAGTGGTGAAACAGAGGTTCAGCTGACACTGAGCGAATTGCAACAGCATTACACGGGTTATGCCATTTTTATCAAAGCCGTTCAGCACCTTGACAAGCGTGGTGAACACCACCAACTGCCGCGTGCAAGGCATTGGTTTTGGGGGACTCTGACAAGGTATTGGCCAATCTACAGTGAAGTCTTTCTGGCTTCGATCATGATTAATGTGTTTGCGATTGCATCACCGTTGTTTGTGATGAATGTGTATGACCGGGTCGTGCCCAATAATGCATTAGCCACACTATGGGTGCTGGCGATTGGTGTCGGCACGGTTTTCATCTTTGATTTATTGTTGAAGACGTTGCGAGGCTATTTTATTGATGTAGCAGGTAAAAAAGCCGATGTGATTCTGTCCGCTACTATTTTTGAAAAAGTGCTGGGCATCAAAATGGCGGCGCGGCCAGCGTCGGTAGGCAGTTTTGCCAACAGCATGCAAGAGTTTGAATCTTTTCGTGATTTCTTCACGTCGGCAACACTGGCAACGCTAATCGATTTACCCTTTACGTTTCTGTTTATCGCCGTCATTTGGATGATTGCTGGCGATCTGGCTTATATTCCCTTGCTGGTCATACCAATTACGATAGTGATCAGCCTGTTAGTGCAGATCCCATTGAGTGGTGCTATCAAGCAATTGTTCAGACATAGTGGTCAGAAAAGTGCCACGTTAATTGAAACCTTGACCGGGCTGGAAACGATTAAAAGTCTTGGCGCCGAAAGTCCCTTGCAACGGAAATGGGAGCAGACTGCAGGATCAATCGCCAAGTATAGCCAACGAGCAAAATTACTGTCTGCGGCGGCGGTGAATCTGACTGGTTTTATCCAGCAAATGACAACCATCACGGTGGTCGTCTATGGTGTTTATAAAATCAGTGAAAACGAAATCAGCATGGGGGCATTAATTGCCAGCACGATTCTGGCTGGTCGTGCATTGTCGCCAATGGGGCAGTTGGCAGCAATTTTGACACGATATCATCATTCTAAAGCGGCACTGGGCTCGTTGAATAAGATGATGAACTTACCGGTTGAAAGGCCTACTGGTCGTGAGTTTTTGCATCGTGAAAAATTCAAGGGCGGTATTGAGTTTCAACAAATCACTTTCCGTTACCCTGAGCAGGAGGTTGATGCCTTAAGTGATGTCTCCTTTAAATTGAAGCCGGGCGAAAAAGTTGCGATTATTGGCCGCATCGGCTCAGGAAAAAGCTCTATCGAAAAGCTGATCCTGGGGTTATATGAACCCGCTGAGGGTGCGATCTTGCTGGATGATACGGATGTGAGGCAGATCGATCCGATTGATCTGCGTCGGGCAATTGGCTACGTCCCACAAGATGTCACGCTGTTTTACGGCAGTATCCGCGACAATATTGCGCTTGGTGCTCCCTTTGCTGAGGACGCGGCTATTTTACGGGCGGCAGAAATTGCTGGTGTCACCGAATTTGCCAACCGTCACCCCGCAGGATTCGACATGATGGTAGGTGAGCGAGGCGAAGGTTTGTCTGGTGGTCAGCGACAGACCATTGCTATCGCAAGAGCATTATTACTGGATCCGCCAGTATTGGTACTGGACGAACCTACCAATGCGATGGATAACAGTAGTGAAGAGCGCTTTAAAAATAAACTGGCCAATATCGTTAATGATAAAACTCTTATTCTGGTAACGCATCGTGCATCGTTATTGAGCTTGGTGGATCGTGTTCTGGTGATGGATCAGGGGAAGCTGGTTGCTGACGGGCCACGGGAGCAAATTTTGGCTGCGCTGAAAAGTGGCCATATTCGGGTCTCCAGGGGATAAATATGGCCTGGTTTAAGAAAAAGAATGATGATATTGAATTCATGTCTGAAATCAGTGCCGCAATGGTTACCTCCACCCATTGGGGCGGCCATATACTGTTATTACTGATAGTTGCTTTTTTTGCTGTCGGCTTTTGGTGGGCAAGTATTGCGGAAGTCGATGAAGTGACCAGAGGCCAGGGTAAGGTCGTACCTTCGAGTAAAGTTCAGGTGATTCAAAATCTGGAAGGCGGGATCCTGGCCGAAGTGCTGGTAGATGAAGGGCAGCTGGTCGATAAGGACGAGATACTGCTTAAAATTGACGATAGCCGATTTTCCTCGTCTGTTCGCGAATCCAAGCTGACCTATTGGGAATTAATGGCGCGTACCGCCAGACTGGATGCGGAAAGTGAAGAAAAGCCACTGCAGCTCCCGCAGGATCTATTGGTTGCACAGCCTTTACTGGCGGCTGAAGAGCGGAATTTGTATGAGTCACGGCAACTACAGTTACAAAGCAGCACCGATGTATTACGTCGTCAAGTGGAACAACGCCGTCAGGAGCTGGTTGAAAAACAGGCCAGACAGGAGCAACTTACTCGCAGTTACGAGTTAAGCCATCAAGAATTGCAAATGTCAGAACCTTTGGTAGCAGCGGGGGTAATGTCGGAAGTTGAGTTGCTTAGATTAAGACGAACGACCAATGATCTGAGAGGCGAAATGGAATCAAATCGTTTGTCGATACCACGAATCCGCGCCTCAATAGAAGAGGCACAACAGAAGATTATTGAAGCCAATTCGCGGTTTAAATCTGAAGCAGCCCGAGAACTGAGTGAAGTACGTGCCGAGATGGCGCGTACCGGAGAGTCGGTTTCAGCGCTACAGGACAGAGTCACCCGAACCAATGTGCGCTCGCCGATGAAAGGCACGATAAAGCGATTGATGATTAATACTATTGGCGGAGTGATTCAGCCGGGTATGGACTTGGTCGAAATCGTTCCATTAGAAGATAATTTGTTGATTGAAGCGCATATTCGCCCTGCTGATATTGCTTTTTTGCGGCCCGGGCAAGAAGCTATGATAAAGTTTACTGCGTATGACTTTTCGATTTATGGAGGATTACCTGCCAGATTAGAGCGTATCAGTGCTGACACTATTACCAATGATGACGATGAAAGTTTTTATCTTATATATTTGCGCACTGAGCAAAATTATATAAAAAGTTCGATGGGGGAGTTGGGGATAATTCCAGGGATGACGGTAGCAGTAGATATTCTGACGGGAGAAAAAACCATACTTGATTACCTGTTAAAGCCCATACTAAAAGCAAAAAATGAAGCGTTGAGAGAGCGGTAAGGCGAAGGTGTTGAATCATGACAGTAATAACTGAGACTGAAAAAAGTCTTTATCTGGCTACTGCGGATGCAGATGTGGCGCGTGTCATTACTGATGCTCTTCCTGATATATATGACGTAACACACTACGGTGACATTGCCCAGTTACAGGTTGCCTTGGAGCAGCAGACTGCCGATTTGGTGTTGTGTCATCAGCTTTTGCTTGATGGCAATGCAGATCAGCAGATCAGCCATCTAAAAAAATTATGTCCACAAGCGCGTATCTTAATCATTGGTCCACCGCAGCCAATTCCTGTGCAAATTGCGGCGCTTAAGCAAGGAGCTCGTGGCTATTTCAATCAAAATATGCCAATGAATAAGCTGCAAGATGCATTGAGATTGATTAGCAATGGTGAAGTTTGGGTAGAACGGCATGTAATATCCACCTTGATAGATGAAATCAGTCATTTTCCCGAAGTGAACGAACAACAACGACGTGCCGCTGCAACGCTTTCACCTAAAGAACTGGAAGTTGCCAAGATGGTCAGCCATGGCGCCACCAATAAAATGATTGCCCGCAACATGGACATTACAGAAAGAACAGTAAAAGCACATTTGACAACAATTTTTCAAAAGATGGGATTACCCGACAGACTTTCTTTGGCGATTGTTTTTCGAGACCTGCGCTAAGCTTACGTTGTATCAGCAGTAGGATTTGACTACAATCAGGATGTTATGGACTAGATGGTGCTATTGAAGGGTGGTTAGTAACTCTGATTGAACGCCGGTGAATGCTTTGAATTAGGAATAGATTATGCACAAAGCGCTTTTTTTAATCCCTTCATTGTTGTACTTCAGTGCTGTACAGGCTGATACTTTGCAGGATGCGATCCACATTACATTAAAAACCAACCCGGATGTGTTGGCAGCCATTAGCGAACGGCAAGCTGTTTCCAAAGAAATTGATCAGGCTAGAGCGGGATACTTTCCAACGATTGATCTGGGTGT
>CANRLD010000005.1 GCA_947631375.1 uncultured Methylophaga sp.
CCATTGCGTTAATGGTCAGATCACGTCGTGCGAGATCGGCTTCTAAAGTAACAGTCGGATCAGCGTGGAAACTAAAACCACGATAGCCGGGCGCAGTTTTACGCTCGGTACGGGCGAGAGCATATTCTTCGTGTGTCTGAGGATGCAGAAATACGGGAAAATCCTTGCCCACTGGATGAAAGCCCAACTTCAGCATGTTATCAACACTGCCGCCGACGACAACCCAGTCCTTATCCTTTATCGGTAATCCCAGCAAGCGATCCCGGACACAGCCACCAACTTTATAAATTTCCATCAGGCTATATTAGGGTGTTTTGCCTTGTATTGCAGGCATTCGTTCTGTCAGACGTTTGACGGGTTGGTTTCGTTGGTAGTCATAGGTAGCGGTATAGCTGAATACAGAGCGAATATAGCGTCGTGTTTCAGAGTATGGGATATTTTCAACCCAAATATCTACAGGCATGGTGCTATCTGGTAACCAGCGTGAAACACGTTGGGGACCTGCGTTATAGGCTGCGGTTGCCAGTACCGGATTGTTTTGAAACTGGTCCTGCATCCGTCGTATATAAAAGCTGCCCAGCTCAATATTACGCTGCGGCTCATACAGCTCGGAATCACGTTGAAGTGGTTTGTTTATCCAGCGGCCGACTTGTTTGCCGGTGGCTGGCATTACCTGCATCAGCCCCATGGCGCCAGCATGCGAACGTGCGTGTGGATTAAAGGCGCTTTCCTGGCGGGCGATAGCCAGCAGCCAGGAAGCGTCAACACCTACATTGGCACTGGCCTGACGCATTTCAGTGTCATATAACACCGGGAAACGTAAATCCAGCGCATCCCAGTAACGGGCCGCTCCGAGTAGCGCGATGGTTTGATTATGCCAACCCCATTTATGTGTTTCTGTTGCCACGATCTGCAATTGTCGTGGCGTTAGCGTTTGTTGCAGAAAATACGCTTCCCGGCGCGCTTCCAGTAATTCATCTTGCAGAAAAAATTCCTGCATACGCCGCATCGCGGGCAGGGTTTTAATGGCGTTGATTTCTTCTGCATCAGCAACAATCGGCTGATGATTCATCGCATAGTCGATATCAAGCTTGTCAGCGGCCAGAAAGGCGTAAAAATCCCGTTCATCGACCAAGGTGCGCCATATCGCTTCGGCTTCAGTGCGCTGCCCGGACTCTGCCAGACTTCTGGCCAGCCAGTATTGCCAGCGCGCTTGCTGGCGGGTGTCTTTATCCAGGCTGGCGATGGCGCTTTGTACTTCAGGCCAGTTTTGCTGCCATAAAGCAGCACGTACCCGCCAAGGATGATTTGGGGTGTCACCATAGTACTGAAGTGCTTTTTCGTCACGATCCAAGGCGGCCCAAAGGCCGATGTTGCCTTGAACTTCATGGCGTTGTTCGGTGGAAAACTGATAATGGTTTTTCAGCCGCTGCCAATGCGAGTACGCTGTTGCAGGATTTCGTCTGGCCAGACGATTCAGACCATGAACAATGATTTCTCTGGCCATGGCGACATCATGCGCCAATGACACGGTTTGTTCCGGTGCAGATGCTGGCAGTTGTGACAGCAGCGCTACAGGATTGTTATGAATATCTTCCCAGCGTTTTGCCCATGCTTGAGCCGTGCCGTTTTGCTTCACGGTTTTGGCTAAATAGTTTGCCAGGGAAAATTGTTGATTACGTAACGCCAGCATCATGCGTTGCCAGCGTAAATCATCCGTTAACCAGCCACGTTGCATGGCATGGTGAAAGACAGGATCACAGGCGTCATCCTGTGAGCTTGCGACTAACCACAGGTCTTCGAATGCTTCAGCCGCCGCCTGCTGCTGATTGGTGGCAATCAGCGCGCGGGCATAATAGCACTGCCGTTTCGCTGATTGAGGCGTTTGATACGCTTCAAGATATTGTTGCCATTGTTGCTTCTGGGCCAGATTATCCAACCAGGATTGCCGCAAACGAATAGTGAAAAAGCTTGGCTCCTGAGTTTGCAGAAAACGTTGAATGCTTGCGGATTCTGGCGCGTTTATCCGCTGTTGCAGGTAGAGGTATTGCAGATAATCCTGAAGTGGATAGCCCTCCAGTTGTTGCTGTAATTGCTGGAACTGTGAAAATTGATGGGTTTGTAAGGCTTTTTTGGCATGTTGATAAAGTTTGCGTTGCTGATGGATATCCGGCGCAGCAGTAACCTGCACAGGTAAAACAACGGCAAACACCAGTAATATTACTAGACGAATAAAGTTTTTCATGAAAACAGCTTAAAGTAAATTGGCGTTCAGTGTATTGCTGGATAAATAATTTTGCAGTTGCATTTCAATGCGATCCAGCTTGGGGATTAAAGCAATATTAGACCCAATTTTGACCCGGCAGTGAAGCCAGTCAGAATCCATAACCTCATCGACAGGCTGCAGGGCGGTTTCGTTAATCGTGATCAGTTGTGGGGCACCGCAACAGGTAACGGCATATTGTTTGATCCTGGCTTCGCTGTTAATACCATTGATCACACAGAGCTTGTTAATTTGCCGCTCTCCCGGCTGGCAACCAGCCAATATTTCCAAATTAATCACTTGGAGAGGCTGATCGCGCCAGAAAAACTGGCCAATATATTCAACAGCATCAATATCGCTATCGGTTATCCTCGGTAAGGGAATCACTTCGGCAATCGTCGGGTTCGGCAGTAACAGATAATACTGTTGCAGCGGAATCAACATGCAATGAATAAAGTCAGATTGGTTATGCATAATGACCTTTTGTAATGGCGGATGAATGTTGTTCAACCGGATAGCGAGAACCAAGTTGCTGCTTCATTGATGCGATCAACTCTTCATCCTGATAGGGTTTGCCAAGATATGCATTCACCCCGATACTCATCGCGCGCTGCCGGTGTTTGTTTCCGGTTCGGGAGGTGATCATCACAATCGGCAAGTGTTTGAACTGTGCATCATTGCGAATAATCGAGGCGAATTCAAAACCATCCATCCGCGGCATTTCAACATCAAGCAGAACGATATCCGGCGTTTGTTCGTATAAATGCGCCAGCGCATCAACACCATCTTTCGCCGTCATCACATCGAATCCCAGCCGCGTTAGCAGGTTGCCGGTTGCTTTACGCATGGTAATTGAATCGTCCACAATCAGCGCACAAGGCTTGCGGTTGCTGACAGCTTGCTGAAATTTTTCACGGGCGTGCTGTCCACCGCTAATGCTGTCAGTTGTCCGATAATTTTCTACCAGTGACGGTATGTCGAGAATAAAGACTACCCGGCCATCACCCAGAATGGTGGCACCGTTAATGGCATTAATCTGCCCAAGTTGTTGACCAACGGATTTGATAACAATTTCCCTGTTGCTATCAATACTGTCCACGGCTAGAGCAACTTTTATCTCACCGCTTTGAAAGAGGAGCAAGGGTATTTTTTTCCGCGAATTATCTTGCCAGTTCACCGGCTGTCCCAGCAAATTACCCAGCGGAATAAAGTCATAGGATTCATTATTAAAACGGTAAGTGTGCTTTTCTTGAGCCATCAGTTCATGCAGTTGCTCAGGGGCGATCCGCTCGCCTGCATTGACTGTGGATAACGGCACGGCAAACTGCTGTTGATTGGCAGTAATCAGCAATGCCTGCATTACCGAGAGCGTCAGTGGCAGCCGCAAATGAATTTGAGTGCCTTTACCCGCTTGCGATTTAATCGATAAACGCCCCTTTAGTGCTCTGATTTCGTTGCTGACAACGTCCATGCCCACACCACGACCAGCAAGTTGCGAGAGCTGTTCCGCGGTACTAAAGCCAGATGTCAGGATTAACTGAATCAGCGCCTGTTCGTTAGGGATATGCTGAGGATCAATTAAATTCTGGGCGATGGCACGTTGTTTTATCTTGTCGAGATTAAGCCCTTGGCCGTCGTCAGTGATGCTAATCAACACTTCAGAACCTTCGCGTTGTAACGTGATATGCAGCTGGCCTTCAGCTTCTTTTCCTAGCCTTGCACGTTCCTCTGTTGTTTCCAGACCATGGGCAATGGCGTTACGCAGAATATGTTCTAGCGGTGCCACAAGGCGATCGATGATAGTGCGGTCAAGTTCCAGGTCGACACCATCGATAATCAGTCGTGACTGTTTTTCAAGCGCACGATTGGTCTGGCGGACAGTGCGCTCCAGACGCGGGATGATGGAACTGAACGGCAATAACCGGGTGTGCATTAACCCTTGCTGCAGATCGGTATTCAACCGAGATTGCTGTAGCAGTAATACATCGGTTTCGCGCATCAGGTTACTCATTGAGCGACTGATGTTGTCCAGATCATTAACGGTTTCGGTCAGGCTGCGTGACAGTTGTTGAATGGTCGAAAACCGATCCAGCTCCAGCGGATCAAACTCGGCATCGATTCCCGGCGCAGTCTCTTCGTAACGGAACAAAATTTGGGTTTCAGTTTCGATTTCCAGCTTGCGTAACTGTTCCTGCAAGCGGATGACTGTTTCTTCCATCTCTTGTAATTGCAGGTGCATCACGCCATGTTGCTGGGTTACCTGATCGCGGGTAATGCTGACCTCACCGGCAAAGTTACTGAGATAATCCAGCAAATCGGCACGAACCCGGATTTTTTCGACAGTATGAGAGGTGTCTTCTGCTACCGGCATTATCTCGGCAATGGCGTGATCTGCTGATAGTGTCGGCTGTTCTGTGGGGGGGGGGGCCACCGGTTTCGCACGATCGCTGAAACCCTCTGGCAGAGAGCCGGAGTAGTGTTCAATCTCCTGCAGCAGATCATCGGCTGGCGGAATCGGATGCTGACGAGCGAGTTGTTCCTGCATTTCTGTCAGACGATCCTGACAGCGTTGCAGCAGATGAAAAAACGCGTTCTCTGGGGGCTGCTGTTGATCCGTTACAAATACTAGCAAGGTTTCGATCTGATGCGTCAGATCGGCCATCGCGTTATTTGCTGTCAGTCTCGCACCACCTTTCAGGGTGTGGAAATCACGTTGTAGCTGCATTGCCGCGGCTGGATTATCCGGTGTTTCCTGCCATTGTCTGATTGCCCGATTGCTCGATTGCAGTAGTTCGGCTGCTTCTTCGGTAAAGGTATCAAGTATTTCGGGATCAATATCTGCCCCGGTGGTCTTGTCCAGATCTACCAGTGTGTCGCGGATTTGTTCACGGAAGGCAGTGAAATCTGCTGGTTGCTTATGCTGGATGAGTGCTTCTATTTGTTCATTGACGATTTCCAGCGCCTGATCGAGCAGGGTGGCGATGCTTGCGGTGTGATGCTGCGGATGCAAAATGAGCTGTTGTATCAGCTGATAAAGCATTGCCAGTTGTGGTAATGCAGCATTCTCAGCATTTTCGGCAAGGATGCTGAGTGTTTGGCGCAGTGGCCACACGGCCTCATGGTTGCTTTGCTGCCAGTCATGTAGCTGCTGGGTGTAGTCATTGAGCAGTATATCGGTCTCCTCAAGAAAACTGATCAATTGCTCCGGTTCCATCGGTGTGGTGGCTGCTTGCTCGGCTTTGTGCGGGCATAGTGCAAAGATCCGTCTGTCGAGCAGTCGAATATCCGGCTCCTCAGTGCGGGTTTGAACGGACTGCAATAATTGACTGATTTCGCTGATAATCCCGCTTAGTTCGCCGATTGATGTGTCAGTAAACGACTGTTGCTGGTGATAAAGATTGCGAAAAGTCTGATCCAGTTGTGACGCAATGAGGGCGATAGATTGCACCTTGGCGATATTGCTGCAGCCTTTTAGCGAATGTGCCGCATTGAGCATGTTTTTACTGATGATGTTACCGGGACGTAAGCTGGCTGCTTCGGCAGACAAGGTTTGTAAATGTTGCTCGGCTTCCAGGTAGAAGATATGTTGCAGTGTGCTATCTTCGTCGGTTTCCGTTTCATCGCTAGAGCTGGTGACCAGCTGCCGGCCCAGAATGGTAAGCGCTGCGGCTGACTGGGTGAAGTCACTTTGGCCTTGCGAGAAACGGCTCAGGCATTCATCAGTGACGACCAGTGCTTCATCGACCAGCGCCATGATTTCATCAGTCAGTTCCAGGCTGTTATCAAGAACTTGATTCAGCAGATGTTCAACAGCCTGTGCCATATCGGCAATTGTTGTGGCGTTGGCCATACGGCCACTGCCTTTCAGGGTGTGAAAGTGGCGGCGAATCGTTGTCAGGGTAGCGATTTCAGCGGTCTCGCACCAAAGTGGTATCAAGGTTTGCAGTTCAGCAATGACTTCTTTGGCTTCTTCTACAAAGACAGCAGCAATTTCCGGTTCAATCCCTTCTGCAAACTGCCAGGCTGCTGTTTGGCTATCGTCAGCAGCAGATGGCAAATCATCGACGTGAAGATAGGGGATCACTTCCAGCGGAGGCAAATTTGTACTGTCATCATCGGCGATGACCTCGGTTATCTCAATAGCAGTGGAGTCAGCTGATTCTGATTGATAATCGGGAATTGTCAGTGAGTCCGTTGTGAAGTTCTGTTCAGCAGGTGTATCAGGCTTTGTTGTCGGTTCAGTGCTGAGCTGAGAGGTTTCCGGCAGACCCGGCTGCAATGTGATATCACTGGGTTTAATTACGTCCGTATCTGTTTGTGCAGCCGTTATTGGCGCTGTTTCATCCGGCTCGGAAAACTGTTGCAACGTTTGTTCTGCTGTCAGCAGTATCACTTCATCTGTTTGCCCGGATTGATGCATACCTTCGAGATAAAGCTCAATGGCAGCCAGTATTTCAGCCAGACTCTGTTGTTGCTGGCCGGTGAATACACTTGTTGTGTCATCGACCTTGTTGGCCAGCGTAGAGAGCAGGGTTGCAACCGAGTACAGATTCAGAATATCCAGACTGCCAGCCAGCATTCGCAAGCTGTTATTCAGTTCGTCATGTACCGACTGCCAGGAAGCTACGGGTTGCTGCGCGTACAACCGTAGCTGTTCCTTTACTGTGTTGAGTTCATTAAGACATTCGCTCAGTACCGCTCGCTGTAACTGACGGTTAGCCGCATCACCGGCATCTGTTTGTCGGAGTTGTGATTCAATTTGTAATAAATCATTAGCCAGATCGGTCAGCTGTTGTTGGTAGACCTTTTCGCCAGCAAGACACTGCTGCAGTGCCGTGTATTGTTTACGCAGTGTCTCACTTTGGGCGTGATGTTGGAGCAGTGACAAGGTGTCCGCCATACTGAGCAGTTGCAGACTGATATCGTTTACGGTCTCGTCGGGCTGTTGTTGTTCGGCATCAAATTGGCTAATGCGTTCTTTCAACTCTTCCAGTTGTTCCAGCAGCGCCGCTTGGGCATCGTTCAATGCCGAGTCGCTATGGCCGATTAACTGTGCTGTTTGATCGTAAAAGGTTAGGTCAAAATGTGTTTTCACCGAGCTAACCAGTGGGCCATGGCTGCTGGAGCGCGCGATAAGGAGGAGTAACTGTTTCAACAGTGTTTGCGGGTAACTGGCAAGCAATGCGGTTTCATCAGTCTCACTAAGTAACCGAATCGGTGCCACCATTTGTCCGATTAATTGAGTTGCCTTACTGGTACTGCGTAGCCCACGTTGTGCCAGCGTTTCCAGCAATGCTTCGCAAACCCACCAGAATAAAACGGTTTTATCGTGCCGGCATTGCAGGCGCAAATGGCGTATAACGCCGCGCATTTTTCGCAGACTATTGTCGTCCTGTTCACGCATCCACGTCAGCAACAAGTGTTGAAAAGCGTGTGCAACCTTGTGTTTTTCCAGTGTCAGTGGTGATGGGGGCTGGTTTGGGCTTGGTGCGATATCCGCCGGCAGCGGCTGAGTGAGATCCGGCAGGAAAACATCACTGTCAACAATCGGTTGTTGTTCCCGTAATGCCCGGAGTTCATTGATTGCATCCAGCAGACATAATGTGTGATCTGGAAAGCTGTCACTCAGTTTGCGCAAGTAAGTGGGCAGCAGCAGTAAACTGCGTGTCAGCGCTTCCAGCGCCTCATTATGTTTGTCATCAGGGAATGAGCGTAAATATCCGGCGACGGACTGCATTTCTGCGGCCAGTTGTTGTGCACCGTGCAGGTTAAGCATTTCCAGTGTGCCATTGATCTGGTACAGATGCTCGACACAACGACTTAATGCTTCGGGTTGTTGCGGATAGTCAATATAGCTTTGCACAGATTGTAAAGCGGCTGCGAGCGACTTTTGCAGTTCGTCCTGCAGCCATGTCAGGGCATTGTAGTTGCCTCTGGATTGAGTCATATGCGTTTCTCCGCCCCCAGGCTGTATCAGGGTAATTTGAAGCCGGAAACTGACTTACGCAGTTCGTTTGTCAATTCGAGCAAGCGCCCGATAGCCGCGGCACTTTCGTTAGTCCCTGTTGAGGTTTGCATGGTGATTTCCTGAATAACACTCATGCTTTCAGAAGTACTGATTGCAGCAGTCGCCTGTTGTTTGGCGTTACTGGAAATATTGTTAATTAATTCGGCCAGTTGCTGGGAAACGGCTTCAATCTGTTCCAGCGAGGCCCCCGCATCTTGTGACAAACGGGCACCTGATACCACTTCGGCGGTGCTTTGCTCCATTGAGCTGATCGCTTCACTGGTGTCACTTTGAATGGTACGAACCAAGGCATCAATTTGTCTGGTGGCGCTACTGGAGCGTTCTGCAAGACGCTGAATCTCGTCGGCAACAACGGCAAAACCGCGACCTGCTTCACCTGCCATCGCAGCTTGGATGGCGGCATTTAACGACAGAATATTGGTTTGTTCGGCGATATCGTTGATAAGTTCAACAATTTCTCCGATTTGTTGCGAACTTTCTCCCAGTCGCTTCATGCGTTTGGAGGTTTCCTGAATTTGTTCACGGATGGTATCCATTCCGTGAATGGCTTTTTTCACCGCGCTATTCCCTTGTACCGCAAGGCTTACAGATTGTCGGGCAACCTCGGAAGACTGGCCGGCATTGTCGGAAACCAGCTCAATCGAAGCCGCCATCTGGGTGATCGCCGAACTCACATCAGAGATCTGCTGCGCCTGATGATCACTGGCATCAGTCAAATGCAGTGCTGTTGCCTGGGTTTCCTGTGCTGCAGACGCAACTTGTAAGGTCGTTGAGTTGATTTGAGTAACCAGATTGCGTAAGGCATCAATGGTGTAGTTCACCGAGTCGGCGATGGCTCCAGTAATATCTTCAGTCACGGTGGCTGAAACGGTTAAATCACCGTCTGCCAGATCGCCCATTTCATCAAGTAATCGTAAAATTGCGTCCTGATTATGACGATTTTGCAACTCCATTTCGGTCAATGTCTGTTTGATGTTCTGTAATGGTTGAATGGCCAGCAGCAGTGTAAACAGGATCGCCAGAATAACGCTGGCCGCAGCGCCGGCCGCAGTGACCAGAGGGTCAGGATAGAGCAGTACATACTGACCGGACAATAGCAGCCAGATACCAGCTATTGCCAGCGCAGCAAACAGAATAATCAAGATGAGGTATAGCGGATTTCTGCCGCGCAACAGAGAAGAGAAAAACAGGTTACTGGTGGTATTCATAAGGTTGATCCTGAAAGAGTAACGTTAAACGGCTGCGTTTAAAAATTTGGGGTCTTCGGCCAGCTTCAGCAGGCTGAAGACATGCCAGTCACTGTTTTGCTGATAAAGTCGCCCTTGCAGGTAGGGCTGAAGATGCGGTAGCTGGGTACTGTCGATCGGTTCCGGCTGATGCTGAAAATGTTTCAGTCCATAGACCTCATCAACAATGAGGCCACTGAATAATTCGGGATGATTTAGTACGATAACCCGCCTACGTTTATTTGGAGGACTGTTGCTGCCCTGCAAAAACATATTCAAATCGACCAGTGGTAATAAATCACCGCGCAGACTGGTCATACCGACCACCCAGGGCTGTGCTTTTGGTACCGGGGTGATTTGCATCGGTAAGGGAAATACTTCGCGGGATTGATCCAGTGGAATAAGCAGATTTAGCGATCCCAGTCGAAAACCGATGGCGGTCCAGGCGTTGTCGATATTGTCTTGTTGTGACAAGCCTGCAATGCGTTGCTTACTGCGTCGCTCAATGTCCTTGAGGATGGCGATGATGGCGGCCGAGTTATTCATGATCGTCATGCCGAGGTTTCCATCAGTTCGTTGATCTGCATCATCAACTCTTCTTCAGAAACTGGTTTGCCCAGATAGCCACGTGCACCTTGCCGCATTCCCCACATCCGATCAGTTTCCTGGTGTTTTGAGGAGACGATAATGATTGGGATATGCATGGTCGCGCTGTCTTTTGTCAGGCGTCTGGTTGCCTGAAAACCATTCAGTCCGGGCATGACCACATCCATCAGAATAAGCTGCGGTAATAAGTCGTGCGCCATTGCGACGGCTTGTTCGCCATCTGTGGCAACAGCCACTTTATGACCGTTTTTTTCCAGTATTTTTTGTAAGACGTACACCTCGGTTGGCGAGTCATCGGCTATCAGTACTAACGCCATAAAAAGCTAAGCATCCTTGTTTTTGTCCAGCAAGTGTATCCGTATCGCGTCCAGCAAGTCATCCCGGGTAAAGGGCTTGGTCAGATATTGCTCTGCTCCGACAACCCGACCCTTCGCCCGATCAAACAACCCATCTTCACTGGAGAGCATCACGATGGGAATATCCCGATACTTAGGGTTGTTCTTCACTAAGGCACAGGTCTGGTATCCATCGAGTCTGGGCATCATGATGTCAATAAAAATAATATCCGGATGCTGGCTACTGATAATAGGTAACGCCTCAAAGCCATTGTCTGCAGTAAGTACTTCATAACCCACTTTCTGCAACAAGGATTCGGCACTGCGACGAATTGTCTTGCTATCGTCGATAACCATTACCTTTATGCCTGAAAATTCTGCTAAAGTCTCGCTCGCGGTCATTATGTACCTTAACTTGACATTCTGGGTTCAAAACAGCTTTGAAGATAACCCATTTTTGATCGTCAGGCTAGTGACGGTTTTTGATGTTAAGGTTCGCTATTCCTTCATTTCTAAAGGTATGGCAGAGTATGTATGACTTGAAACCTCCAATCCGTGTCCCATATCACATTAATTAACCCCATCCATCTCAATTTAATCAGCCCAGAGAGCTCATCATGACATCAATCGTTCCACATCTGACTACTGCCCTGAATGGCCCATTATTGGAATTGGAGGCTCATTTGCTGGCACGACAGACGGATGTGGAATGCTGGTTACGTGAGCAATGGCAGAAAACCCCCGCACCTTTTTATGCCTCCGTGGACTTACGAAACTCGGGCTTCAAACTGGCGCCGGTAGATACCAATTTGTTTCCTGCTGGCTTTAACAATCTGAATCCGGCCTTTATGCCGTTATGTGTGCAAGCTGCCCAAAGTGCAGTTGAGCGCCTATGTCCCAAAGCCAGAAAAGTGCTGATTGTTGCCGAAAATCACACGCGGAATCTGTTTTATCTGGAAAGTATTGAAACCTTGAGGGATATTTTTGAAAAGGCAGGGCTGGAAGCCCGAATTGGCAGCCTGCGTGACGATATCAGTGAAACGGTGAGCATTGAGTTACCGTCAGGGAAAACCTGTGAAATTTCTCCGCTGGAGCGCCAGGGAAAGCGGGTGGCAATTGGTGATTTTTCACCGTGTCTGGTACTGCTTAATAATGATATGTCTGGTGGCCGTCCCGCCATATTGGAAGGGCTTGAACAACAGGTTGCCCCGCCATTAAAAGCGGGTTGGTCTACCCGTAAAAAATCTGATCATTTCACCCACTACGCAATGGTTGCACATGCTTTTGCAGAGCAGATTGGCATTGATCCGTGGTTGCTCGCACCATTAACCCTGCAATGTGGTGAAGTGAACTTTATGGAGCGCAGCGGTATGGAATGCCTGGCACGTAACGTAAATACGCTATTAACCACGATTCAGAATAAATACGATCAGTATGGTATCGATAGAGAGCCGTTTATTGTGGTAAAGGCCGATTCAGGCACCTATGGCATGGGTATTATGATGGTGAAAAGTGCCGATGATGTGATGAACCTGAATCGCAAGCAGCGCACCAAAATGTCGTCAGCTAAAGAAGGACTGGTTGTCGATAATGTGCTGATTCAGGAAGGTGTTTACACCTTTGAGAAAATTGGAGAGTCGGTGGCAGAACCGGTTATTTATATGATGGACCACTTTGTTATCGGCGGTTTTTACCGTGTACATACCGGGCGGGGAATAGATGAAAATCTCAATGCGCCAGGCATGCATTTTGAACCATTAGCATTTGCTCAATCATGTATTACACCGGATAAACTGGATAGACCTGATGCGGAACCCAATCGTTTCTATGCGTATGGTGTGATTGCGCGACTAGCGTTACTAGCCGCAGCAAGAGAGCTGGCTTAAGCGTTATGCTCGCCTAGATAGGCAATCGTCATGGTCTGGTTATGTAACAGGCTATGACTATCGTCCTCGCCAGAGCAGATTTCCCCGTTGGAATAAAAACCGGTAATACCGGTCTGCATGCCCAGTAAACGTTGCACCGCATATACTTCATCGGCAACCTGGTCTCCCATAACCAGTTTACGACCTACGCAACTGACGCAGATAGCCAGTGCCTTATCGTTAATATTGACTTTTTTCAGCAGGATTTGTCGGGCCGCTTCGCTGGCACCAATAACAAGCTGATCATGGTCTGATTTTAAAAAACGCACGGTTGAACCTTCCGCGATATTGCCAGCAAAAATCATGCTGTTGTCTTTTTCATTGATCGATAATAACGTGCGGATGGCATTAATATTTTTATCGTCCATGATGGCAAACGGAAAGTTCAGTCCCGAAGCGGGAAGTTCACTTGCGTAATAGCCGATATACATCTTGTAAAGTGGTAATGCAGGCTTATTATCCATTTCATACACCACATTTTTTACGGCTTTGGTAATACGTCTTGGCGGCCCATAAGGTTTCCAGCCGCCGAGCGCGCCGCTGGTGACAATGGCATCATTGCCATAAATACCGACAGCAATAACGATACGATCGCTGATTTGGTCATTGTTGAGTAACAAAGTCTTGGTAAATTTGGCATCGTCGCCGGCCAGTCCGCCGGTAATTGGCGTATTGGGAAGCACTTCCTGCAAGCCCTCAACCAGCTCTGAACCATTTACATTGAGGCCATCGCTGAGAACGAACACACCTTTTAAATCAGGTGCTGTCAGTTCACTGGCAATTTGGGCACCTAAAGCATGGGATTGCTCCATGCTGTTGACGGGTTTGCAGATAAAACGCAGCTGGCTGCGCTCCCACTGCATGGCGGTAATATGGATGCTGTCATCAAACACGCCATCGCCCGTGATTTCACCGGAAGTGGTACAACCGATAATATGTGCGTTGGGATAGCGTTTTTGTAATTGGCTGGCAAAGTTTCGCTCAGTGAAGCGGTTCACCGAGCCAAAAACCAATACCCAGTTTGCGTCACTCAATGCCGATGTCGCAGAGAGCTTATTAAAACCTGTTTTGCTAGGCAGATGTTCTTGTGCAAACTTCATTTGACTAAACTCGACATCCTGAATGTTAAACGAATCATTAGCGTCCTTGTTTACCGTGTAAAAAGTCCCGTTCGATACTACACCAGTTCGCCCAATATCGGTAATAGCTTGGGATAAAGTGTGAACTGATTTGCACAAATCTGTCGTATAACAAAGGCACCAGCGCTGCATGTCACTGGCACCTTTAAAACTGAAACAGCAGCGGTATCAGCCAGCAAGTTTTTGTTTAAGAATATCGTTTACCTGACCCGGGTTAGCTTTGCCTTTTGAGGCTTTCATAACCTGGCCTACAAAGTAACCAAACAGCTGCTCTTTGCCTGCACGATATTGCTGTAATTGATCTGGATTGGCGGCAATAACATCATCAATCATTGCTTCAATTGCGCCACTGTCAGTTACCTGCTTGAGTCCCTGAGCATCAATGATGGCATCGGCATCCGCGCCGTCACCGTTCCACAGTGCATCAAACACCTGCTTGGCAATTTTTCCGGAGATGGTGTTGTCCTGAATACGACGTAACACACTGGCCAGTTGCTCTGCATTGACCGGAGATTGCGTAATCTCCAGTCCGGCCTTGTTCAAGGCGCCGGATAACTCACCCGTTACCCAGTTGGCACATTGTTTGGGATCGTTATTGCCGCTGGCAGACAGCACAGCTTCAAAATAATCCGCCAGCTCACGACTGCTGGTCAGTACGTTGGCATCATATTGTGACAAGCCCAGATCATTAACAAAGCGATCGCGTTTTTCATTTGGCAGCTCCGGCAGGCTGGCACGAATCTGTTCGATCAGTCCATCGTCCAGCACTAATGGCAACAAATCTGGATCAGGGAAGTAGCGATAGTCATTTGCCTCTTCCTTGCTGCGCATTGAGCGGGTTTCGTTGTTATCCGCATCATAAAGACGGGTTTCCTGAATGACGCTACCGCCGGATTCAAGTACATCAATCTGCCGTTCTACTTCGATATTGATCGCCCGTTCCACATTACGGAAGGAGTTGATGTTTTTCAGCTCAGTACGGGTGCCCAGCTTTTCCTGGCCTTTCGGCCGTACAGAAACGTTGGCATCGCAGCGGAAAGAGCCTTCCTGCATATTGCCATCGCAGATCTCCAGATAGCGGACCAGCGAATGAATTTTTTTCATATAGGCAACCGCTTCTTTCGCACTGCGCATATCCGGCTCGGACACGATTTCCAGCAACGGCGTACCGGCACGATTCAAGTCAATACCGGTCTGACCATGGAAATCTTCATGCAAGGATTTTCCCGCATCTTCTTCAAGATGCGCACGAGTAATACCGATGATTTTTTCGCTGCCATCTTCCAGTTCAATACTGATATGGCCTTTCCCAACTACCGGTAATTCAAACTGACTGATTTGATAGCCCTTAGGTAAGTCTGGGTAGAAGTAATTTTTACGGGCAAACACGGAACGGTCAGCTATTTCGGCATCAATCGCCAGCCCGAACTTAATCGCCATACGCACGGCTTCTTTGTTCAATACCGGCAGTACACCGGGTAATCCCAAATCAACAGCAGATGCCTGGGAATTAGGTGCTGCGCCATAAGCCGTTGCTGCTCCGGAGAAAATTTTTGTCTTGGTTGCAAGTTGGGTGTGAATTTCTAACCCGATAACAACTTCCCATTCCATAATTGACGGCCTGAATTTAAGTGATTAAAACCTCGAATTGTAGCAATTATTAACGCAGACTGAGTATTTTCCAGTTACGTTCCGCTGCAATTTGCGCCAGTTTGTCATCCGGATCGACAGCAACAGGGGTATCGACTTGCTCCAGCAGGGGCAGATCGTTGTGTGAGTCACTATAGAAATAGCTGCCTTCGAGTGTGTGTTGCTGCTCAGCCAGCCAGTCGGTCAGTCGTATGACTTTGCCATGTTGAAAAGAGGGAACACCAGCAACTTCACCGGTATAACGTCCGTTGTGTATTTCCGGCTCGGTCGCGATCAGATGTTCAATTTCCAGCATTTCGGCAATTGGCGTGGTTAAAAAACTGTTGGTTGCGGTGATGATTAACAGCGTATCGCCTTGCTGGCGATGTTGTTCAACCAGCTCTCGACCTTTGGGCAAAATGATCGGTAAAATTTTCTGTTGCAGATACTCTGCTCTCCAGTTCAGCAAGTCCTGCATGCTGTTTTGTGCTAGCGGTTCAAAGGCAAACCGTAGAAAAGCATCGTTATCGAGGCAGCCGGATTGGTAATCCTGATAGAACGCCAGATTAGTCTCATGATAGTGGTGTGGATCAACGATGTTATTTTCCGCCAGATAGCGTCCCCACAAATAATCACTATCGCCACCGAGTAAAGTATTATCCAAATCGAATATTGCTAAAGCCATTATTATTGGTCATCCTGATTAAACGAACGCGTATTGTAAGACAAAATGCGTTGCATCCTCAGGTCTCATTCACTAATCTAAAGTTAATTTACAATTATTGTACCGGCGACCATAGCTTACCGTTGTCCCCGGTGAGAGATTGAACCGTGATAGACAAAGATGGCTTCAGAGCCAATGTGGGGATCATCCTCTGCAACGACCTTAACCAGGTGTTGTGGGCCCAGCGTGCACAGCATGACTCGTGGCAGTTTCCCCAAGGCGGCATAAAATTACATGAAACACCTGAGCAGGCAGCTTATCGAGAGTTGATGGAAGAGATTGGCCTGGGGCGTGAACATGTTCAATTACTGGCGATGACACGCGGCTGGTTGCGTTATCGGCTGCCGAAACGTTATTTACGTTATGGCAACAAACCGCTGTGTATTGGACAAAAGCAGCGCTGGTTTCTGATGCGATTTACCGGCACCGCACAAGACGTGAGACTGGATCTGCACGATAAACCGGAATTTGACGATTGGCGCTGGGTGGATTATTGGACACCAGTAGAACAAATAGTCTTTTTCAAACGCCGGGTTTACGAAAAAGCCCTGCACGAATTTGCCCCGTTACTGTTTCCTGAATACCGAAAACGTGCTGATTGCCGGCGCTCGTCGTCAGGCTAGATTAACTGCTTGCGAAAGACGCTGGAATTGCGCTGATAGTTGTATAGTGCCTGTTTTTGCATCGGCAAATCGCTGATGGTCGAAGCTTGAAAGCCAAGCTCAAGAAACCAGTGGGCTGTCTGCGTGGTTAATACATACAAATTATGCCAGCCGGCCATTTTGGCTTGTTTTTCTAATGCCAGCAGCAATTGCTTGCCCCGACCCTGGTGACGGTAATCTTCCGAGACTGCCAGGCAGGCCAGTTCCGCCGCCTGAGTTTCCGGGTACGGGTACAGGGCAGCACATGCCACAATGGTTGCATCGCGTTCCATCACCGTGAAGTGATGAATCTCCCGCTCCAGTAATTCTCTGGAACGTTTTACCAGCACCCCACTTTGTTCCAGCGGTTGTAATAATTCAAGAATCCCGCCGACATCTTCAATTGTGGCACGGCGAATAGTTTCAAATGAGGTTGCGCTGATTAAAGTGCCAGCGCCATCGCGACTGAATAGCTCCTGTAACAACGCACCATCAATTGAGCGATCGAGTAAGTGCACCCGTGGTACGCCGGCTGCACAGGCCTCGACAGCCGCAGGTAATGAAGGATGCTGATAGTCTGCAGCTTGTTTAAGGGTAATTTCACGCGGCAGATTAGTATTGCTTTGACCAATAAAAATCAGTTTGTCGGCTTGCAGGCGAGTAGCCACCGCGGTGGCAATGGCTTCTGCGGATAAATTAAACACCTCTCCGGTGAGCGAGTAGCCTAATGGCGGGATCAACACCATATTGCCGTTATTGAGTTGCTGTTGAATACCTGCGGTATCAATGCGGCGTACTTCGCCAGTATGTCCTAGATCGATACCATCAATAATGCCGGCCGGACGTGCTGTCACCAGATTACCGCTGACACAACGAATATGTGCATCCGCCATCGGTGTCTGCGGCAGACCAGACGATAGTTTTGATTCAATTGCGATGCGTAACTCACCCACCACGGCCCGTGCAACTTCAAGACTGGCGCTATCGGTGATACGCAAACCGTGATGATATTTCACCGGGATATTGCGCTGCTGACACTGGTTTTCAATTTGTGGCCGGGCACCGAACACCAGCACTAAACGTATATCCAGACTGTTGAGGATGGCAAGATCGTGGATCAGGTTGTCGAAGTTATCTGCGGCAATGGTTTCACCATCAAAGGCGATAACAAAAGCTGCTCCACTATGTGCGTGAATATATGGCGCAGCGGCGCGAAACCACGATGTTGTAGTGGCAAAATGTGCAGCAGCGGAATTGGGTGTTGTTGAATTCATAAGTGTCTTTTTATCGCAGTCTCAGCACGCTTGCCAAGTTGCGTGTAAAATCTGTGGGATAAGCTGGTAGCAAATCTTGAGAACCAGCATCAATTTTAGTCGGAGAACCCTCATGCCTGAATATCGATCAAAAACCTCTACCGCTGGCCGCAATATGGCGGGTGCGCGCGCATTATGGCGAGCGACCGGGATGAAGGACGAAGACTTCAGCAAACCAATTATAGCGATTGCCAATTCCTTTACGCAGTTTGTACCGGGGCATGTCCATCTCAAGGATTTAGGTCAACTGGTTGCGCGTGAAATCGAACGCGTTGGCGGCGTCGCGAAAGAGTTTAATACCATCGCGGTAGATGATGGTATCGCCATGGGCCACGGCGGCATGCTTTATAGTTTGCCTTCGCGCGATATTATCGCGGATTCGGTTGAGTACATGGTCAACGCACATTGCGCAGACGCCATCGTATGTATTTCCAACTGCGACAAAATCACGCCGGGGATGCTGATGGCAGCATTACGGTTGAATATACCGGTCATTTTTGTCTCTGGCGGACCAATGGAAGCCGGTAAAACCAGACTGGCAGGCAAAGACGTCAAGTTGGATCTGGTTGATGCCATGGTGCAGGCTGCTGATGATAGCGTCAGTGATGAAGATGTCGCCCAGGTTGAGCGTAGCGCCTGTCCGACTTGTGGTTCCTGCTCCGGTATGTTCACTGCCAACTCCATGAACTGCCTGACGGAAGCATTGGGCTTGTCATTACCTGGAAACGGTTCTTTACTGGCAACGCATGTTGACCGGCGTGAATTATTTCTGGAAGCGGGGCGGCGTATTGTCGATCTGGCCAAGCGTTATTACGAAAATGATGAGCTGGAGGTCTTGCCACGTGCTATTGCCAGTAAGGCCGCTTTTGAAAATGCTATTGCATTAGATATAGCTATGGGCGGTTCAACTAATACGGTTCTCCATTTGCTGGCGGCAGCGCATGAAGGTGAGGTGGATTTCACTATGGCAGATATTGATCGCATGTCACGCAAAATTCCGAATTTATGTAAAGTGGCCCCAGCCACTGACAAATACCATATGGAAGATGTGCATCGTGCTGGCGGCGTAATGGGGATTTTATCTGAGTTGGCGGCGGGTGGTTTACTGCATACCGAAGTATCAACAGTGCACAGTAAAACCATGGCGGATGGCTTAGCGCAGTGGGATGTGGCTCGTAGTGATGACGCGGTGGCGAAGCAACGTTATCTGGCTGGACCTGCTGGTATTCCAACCCAGACGGCTTTCAGTCAGGATTGCCGCTGGCCTTCCCTGGATTTAGATCGGGAAAATGGCTGTATCCGCAATATTGAACATGCTTACAGTAAAGATGGTGGCTTAGCCGTATTATTTGGCAATCTGGCGGAAGAAGGTTGCATCGTTAAAACCGCCGGTGTCGATGAGTCGATACTGAAATTTTCTGGTCCTGCACGCATTTTTGAGTCGCAGGATGCCGCTGTCATTGCTATTTTGACCGATCAAATCGTTGCGGGTGATGTGGTGTTGATCCGCTACGAAGGACCGAAAGGTGGCCCTGGTATGCAGGAAATGCTCTATCCCACCAGCTACCTGAAATCCAAAGGTCTTGGGGCGCAATGTGCCTTGCTGACAGATGGTCGTTTCTCTGGCGGTACTTCAGGTCTTTCTATTGGGCATGCTTCACCGGAAGCGGCTGAGGGAGGCAATATCGGCCTGATTGAGGAAGGCGATATGATTCATATAGATATACCTAACCGTACTATCAATGTTGAGTTAACCGATGAGCAGCTGATGGCAAGACGCAACGCGATGGAAGCACGCGGTGAACAGGCCTGGAAACCGGTTAATCGGGAACGCAAAGTCAGCCTGGCGTTACAGGCTTATGCGGCGCTTACCACCTCAGCGGCCAAAGGCGCGGTACGCGATATCGAGCAGTTAAAACGACGTTGAAGGGGTAAAAAATAACCACAGAGGCACAGAGGGCACGGAGATTTAAAAAATATATCCGCAGATTACACAGATTCGCACAGATAAAAGCGACTATTGTTATCTATCTCCCAGCTGGCAAAGCGCTAGCTTAAGTGAACTTTCGGCTCAGGCGAGCCGCGCTGATTTTGCCCATGAAAAAGAGCAAAATCCACTAATGTTTTTCATCGGCGAAAATCTGCGTAATCTGCGGATAAAACACCATGATTCTCAAGCTTTTTCTGTGCCTCTGTGGTTAATTATCAGCGCTTTGAGCTTAAATCTGTTGAGCATAGAGTTTTTGATAGATGCCTTGTTCCCGGAGCAGGCTGTCATGATCGCCATCGGCAATGATCTCGCCGCCGTCAAACACCACAATCCGGTCAGCTTGTCGTACTGCACTGAGGCGATGGGCAATAATGATGGTTGTGCGGTTTTGCAGATAATCTGCTAAAGCGACATGGAGTTGATGCTCTGTATTACTGTCAAGCGCGGAAGTCGCTTCGTCCAGCATCACAACACTGGGATTCATTAGAACCATACGCGCCACAGCCAAGCGTTGCCGTTGGCCACCGGACAGTTTCACACCAGCACGACCAATCAGCGTATCCAGACCTTTTGGCATGGCTGCAATCACCTCTTGCAATTGTGCTGTTTTAATAGCCTGCCAGATCGCATCATCAGAGTAATGTTGCCCCAGGGTAATATTTTCCCGCACGCTGTCATTAAATAAGGCGGGATGTTGCAGTACCGTGGCCACATGTTCACGCACACCGGCCAGGCCGATTTCACTGACCGGCACGTTGTTGAAATACACCATACCTTTATCGGCCGGATATAAGCCGAGCAATACATTGACCAGTGTCGATTTGCCAGCGCCACTGGCACCCACCAGCGCGACTTTTTCGCCGGCTTTAATTTCCAGAGAGACACCACGCAGCACAGCATGATTTCCGTCATAACTGAAATGCAGATCCTCTATGCGGATACTGCTGGGCTGACCAGCAAGAAAAGGATTGGTTTTCGTGGGATAAACTACTTCCTGTTTTAATGAGAACAGGCTGTTAAGCCTTGAAACAGCAGCGCTTGCAGCATAAAAGGCATACTGAATATTCAATACTTCCTGCACCGGCCCCATCATAAACCACAAGTAGCCAAACACGGCAAACATCTGGCCGATGCTTAAATCGGAAAACACCACCATACCCATACTGACAGCGCGGAATATATCAAAGCCAAACAGGAAAATAACAAACGAAATTCGATTGGCAGCATCACTTTTCCATGCATAGTTAATGGAATGGGTGCGAACGCCACGTGCCCGGTTAATCACACGCAACAGATAATGTTTTTCCCGGTTGGCGGCACGGATTTGTTGAATGGCATCCAGTGTTTCCGTCAGACTTTGCTGGAAAATCTCTACCGCCGAGTTTTCATTTTTTTTCAAGGTCTTAACATGCTTGCCGACGCGCATGGTGAAATAGATGACCAGTGGATTCATCAGCAGAATCAACAGCGCCAGTTGCCAGTGCAGAAACAGCAAAATAATTGCCGTACCGATAATACTCAGGGTGGCGACAATAAACCGGCTGATGGTATTACCAATAAAATTATCGATAACATCAATATCAGTGACAAAATGTGACGAAATACCACCACTGCCACGCGTTTCATATTCGCTGATGGCGATCTTGCCCAAACGGTTAACCAGTCTGCGGCGAATACGAAAGGTAATCCGTTTGGCAATAATCGTGAAATAACGTGATTGCAACACGTTGAGTACCAGTGAGGCGAGTCTCAAGATCAAGGTTAATACCAGCATTGCACTGATAAACAACACTGGGCCATGCCAGCTTTCCGGCGTAAAGGACGAAATAAACGCCACGGCAGTACCCGGTTGATCCAGCAATACTTCATCGACCATTATCGGCAGCAGCAGTGGCACAGGAACAGCACAAATGGTGGCAATGAATGCGATGAGATTGGCTTTTATCAGGTGCTTTTTATAACTCAATGCTTGTTTGAGTATGCCTTTAAGCTGATAGCTGGTTTCTGTGCTCATGGTGTTTATCGGGTTCAGTTACGGTCAATCGGCAGCAAGTATGGCGGCAAAAATGTTATCAAACTAGGATCTGCTGGCCACGACTGTTGACCAGTCGCTCTGGCTGGTAGCCCCATACTTTCATTACAGTATCAGGTTGCAGTACCTGCTGTGGTGATCCTTGGGCAAACAATTGACCCTGATGCAATATCCACACATTATCTGCATAACGACTTGCCTGATTCAGATCATGCAAAATACTGATCACTGCAAAGTTATATTGCTGACAGAGCGATTTTATCAAATTCAATAACTGATGCTGCTGCCCAAGATCCTGCGCCGATGTCGGTTCATCAAGTAACAGCAGTGGCTCATCGTCTGCCTGTGATAATTGCAATAAGACTCTGGCCAGTTGTACCCGCTGTTTTTCACCGCCCGACAAACTGGTATAAAGCCGATCGGCAAATTGCCAGGTGTCTGTTGCTTCCATCCAATGCCTGATTGCATCATCAATTGCCTGCCGGGTTAAGCTGAGTGGCGTGGCGCCGATAGCGACTACTTCCTGCGCTTTAAAGGGAAAGCTCAGCTGACTGGCCTGTGGCAGCACCCCCAGATGTCTTGCCAGCAGTTGCCGCGGCCAATGGGTGATGTCTTTTTGGTGCAGATGAATACAGCCCTGGGTGGCAGACCATTCACCACAAAGCACTTTCAGCAGACTGGATTTACCGGCACCATTGGGGCCTAACACCGCAATAAAGTCGCCCGCTGCGAGACTGGCCTGTGGCAGTTCCAGGATATGACGCTGGCCTTGAGAAACTGAGAGGCGTTCGATAGTCAGCACAATTAAAGGGTGCTCAGTCGTTTACGTTGCTGAATTAGCAGAAAAGCAAAAAACGGCGCACCAATTAATGCCGTGACCAAACCCACGGGCAGTTCCGCCGGTGCCATCATCAATCTTGCGCCGATATCGGCAATCAACAGCAATGCGGCACCGGCCAGAGCCGATACTGGTAACAATAAACGATGATCAGGTCCCAAAGTCATGCGTACCAGATGGGGCACCACCAGGCTGATAAAGCCGATAATGCCGGTGGCTGAAACCGCAATGCCAATGCCGATAGCAGTAACGACGATCAACATTAGCTTCAAGCGTTCAATATGGACTCCCAGGTGTCTTGCTTCTGCTTCGCCTAACAGTAAGGCATTCAATCCCGGCGCCTGAAACTGATAAAAGATCAGCAAACAGACACAGGCAATAGCGGACAGCCAGATAGAAGTCGTGTTGGCACCGTTTAATGTTCCCATCCCCCATAAGGTCAGCTCACGCAGTGCCATATCGTTTGCGATATAGGTCATAAAGCCAATAACTGCACCGCTGAAGGCCGCCACGGCCACACCGGCCAATAACAAAATCAATACCGATGTGCTGCCATTTTGTGATTGTGCCAGACGATATACCAGCAAGGTGGTAATCAGACCACCGAGAAAAGCAGCGATGGGTGTGGTGATGGGGATGAGCGTCGCCGGCAACAGCACAATAGCAATTGCGGCACCCAATCCGGCACCGGAAGAGACGCCGATAATACCCGGATCGGCTAACGGATTTCGAAATAACCCTTGGGTCACCGCACCACATATAGCCAGTAGCGCCCCGACAAAAATTGCCAGCAAGGTTCGTGGCCAGCGTAATTCCCAGACAATGGCCTGTTGATAGCTGTCCAGCAGACTTAGCTGACTGGCGAACAGCGCATCGACAATACTGAGCAGGCTATGTTTTACCGGCAGTGTCATGGGGCCAAGCGTAATCGACAACAACATGCTTA